>JBAXTR010000017.1:0-16221 GCA_037130095.1 Methanomicrobiales archaeon | reverse complement strand
GTCAGTATACGTATTTTCTATGGTATCCCCGCGGTGTGATGATTCCTTTGACATGTTCGTCCATCCTCCAGAGCCTGCTCTCACTCCCACCAATAATAACGGTGGAGTGCATATCCACCAGGTCAACAATTCCCGGTGCTTCTCCAAGCGTTGTAAGAATTACTTCCTCGCCCTCCCGGTATGCATTTTTTACAATTGCTACCGGGGTACCGGGTGCATGATGTTCAGATGCAATGCCAAGTGCCTTTGACAGGTTATGTGGTCTTCCCCTGCTTTTCGGGTTGTAAAGTACTACCGGAACGCCCATCGAGAACGCGGCCCTCAGGCGCTGTTCGATTACAGCAAGCGGTGTCAGGAGATCAGAGAGGCTGATCACACAGAAATCACCGGAAAGAGGGGAGCCGACCCGTGACGCTGCAGCGTTTGCTGCTGTGACCCCCGGAATGACCTTTACATCGATAACACTCCCGCTCCTTTCAAGCACTTCGAGGACAATGCTCGCCATCCCGTACACGCCAGGGTCTCCCCCGCTTACCATCGCGACGATATGATCGCGGGCGAGGTCCACTGCCTGCTGTGCCCGTTCGACTTCTTTTCCCATCGAACTCCTTATGACTTCTTTCCCGATGAGAAAAGGCGCGAGGGCCGTCAGGTACGATGAATTTCCGATGATATAGTCCGCTGATTCGATAGCCTGGATTGCGTCCCCGGTCATCTGGCCCGGTGATCCCGGTCCAGTACCGACGATATACAATGCCCCCCTTTCAGCGTGCGATGGCAATTGTTACCCTCCCCGACACCCGTTTTTTCATAACTAGCTCCTGTTTCCTCGAGACTGCAAGTGCTGCAGGTTCTGCCACCCCGGGCAGGCCAATCCTGCCGGCCGCAGAGGGTGATCCCGGCACCTGTGCCTTTATTGTTTCATCGTCGAGGAACATGAGGCATCCGCCAAGTGATTCAACTGCCTTGACAAGCCCTGTTTCTCCGATCTTCTTCTCCGTCGTGGCATATATCATCACCTCATCGGGCATAATCCCGTAATCTTCAAGTGCCTTGCGTACTGTGGAAATGACCTCATCGCTGGTCACCCCGAGCCGGCACCCGAGACCGACCGAGTAAATTCCCGGGCGCGAAAGGAACGAGACCCCGGGGCTCGCGAGTACAACTGCCGGTCCCTCCACGGAATATACCCGTGTCCGGTTGTCCAGGATCCCTGCATTTACTGCACGGGTGGTATCCCTGTTCGCTACATGGCGCCCGAACCGTGTGGCAATCCCTTCAACAGATTCGAGTCCCCGGGTATCGGTCGCGGTTGTGATGACCGGCTGGATGCCAAGCGCGGAAAGCTCTCGGGCAAGGTCATTTGCCCCATGGTGGCCTCCGACAACCGGGATTGCAAAGGCCATGTCGGGGCTTACCACCACGACTGCCGGATCTGTCCACTTATCAACAAGAAGGGGTGCTACTTTCCTTACCACGATCCCGGCTGACATGACCGCAACAATCCGCCGGTACTGTGCAAACGCAGTGCAAAAAACATCAGGTTCATACCCGAGAAGATCTGCGTCCATTTTATATGCGATATGCTCTGCAATGGGCCCGAACCGTGCGAGTGAAATGACGACTGTGTCGCTCATGAATAGAGGAAAGACCTCCTTTCACCCCGCGTCCCGGGTTCAATCACTCCCCCGATATACAGGAGTGCTGAACGCTGGATCCCGGCTGCCCGGGCCTTTACTGCTATATCTGCCACTGTTCCCCTAACGATTTTCTGGTCCGGCCATGTTGCATGGTAGACAACTGCAGCCGGTGTCTCTGGTGGATGAGAGACCTTGGCGAGTACCTCCTCGAGCTGCTCGGTACCAAGGAAGATGACCATGGTAGTGAGGTGGGAGGAGAGCTCGCGTATCTGGTCGTGTTCGAGGGTTTTCCCGGCAGGCCTTGTTATTATGACGCTCTCTGAAATTCCTTTCAGTGTCAGCTGGGCCTGTAATGCGGCAGCGCCGCCAAACATGCTAGAGACCCCAGGGACAACGTACGTGGCGACCCCTTCGTTGTTCAGCAGTTCCATCTGTTCAACTATTGCGCCGTAAAGGGATGGATCGCCGGAATGCAGCCTGACTACAACCTTACCTTCCCTTGCAGGAACGACCATTGCAGGGATCAGCTGTTCCAGCGACATCCCCCAGCTGTCAAGTTTTACCGGTGCCGGGGACTCTGATACGAGGGCAGGGTTAACAAGTGAGCCTGCATAGATGAGGACATCGGCACTTAAGAGAAGGTTCTGCCCCTTTACCGTGATCAGTTCCGGGTCCCCGGGCCCTGCACCGACAAAATATACCTCTGGCATGTTCAGGCCTCACCGCCCTGCGTAAAGGATGCTCAGGTAGTCACTCTTTTCAGGGATATCGTCCCCGCGACAGACCCGCATATCCGGCAGGAACATCCGCTCAACAAGGACAAATTCACGGTATCCTTCGCTTTTCAGGCTTTTTACCATCTCTCTCGGACGTTTTACTTTCAGGAGGATCCGGCAGGCAGGCTCTCCACCGTCAGTGACAAGAAACCCCCCCGATAATGATACACCGGATACCGATGCAAAAGCCGTAATCGCACTGACTCCCGGTTCGCTCGTGCAGACAACCCCGGGGTGCCGTTCTTTCATGGTCCGGCAGAGCCTCGAGTAGGTGGAGAAAAAGTTCGGGTCGCCGAGAATACCGAGTACCGCGAGGCCTTTCTCTGCAACAGGCGCGATGATGTCCGCGTTCCTGACCATGCACAGGCTGATCTCCTCCTCGTCATCGGTCATCGGGAATTCAAGCACCGTTGCTTCCCGGTACGGGGCTACAAGCTCCTTTGCTATCGATCCCGGAACGTATACCCCGTCCGCTTCCCTGAGGAGACGTACTGCTTTCAGCGTGAGGAGCTCGGGATCACCGGGCCCGAGTCCAAGACCTACGAGCATGCCGATGCACCTCCGACAATGATGTAAACAGGGTCTATCGGTTTGAACATGGTCCCTCCGGCAAGGGGGAATGAACGGGAAACCTGGACATGGACCGCCTCTTTAAAAATTCCGAGCTGCTCCATGGTGGTGATCGCCATGTGTAATGTCTCAACCTTTACGGCATTCACAACAATTGATCGCGTACCAAGCGTGTGAAGGATCCGGAGCACCCTGTCAAGGTTACCAGAACCACCGATAAATGCGCAATCGAGCTGGTCTATGGTCGGGAGGAAATCAACCGCATCCCCGTGGAAGAACCGGATATTCTCTGCTCCGGACCTTTCTGCCTTCCTCCGGGAGAGTTCGATCGCCTCCTTCCGCCGGTCGATGGCATAGATCTCGGAGGCACGGTGAGATACGGCAAGAGAAATTTTCCCCGTCCCACACCCGATATCCGCAAAAATATCTCCCTCAAGAAGTCCGAGTTTGAACAGCGAAATTGCCATCACCTCGTCCTTTGTAGGTCCGCCGGAAAGTTCCATGGTATTGTATTAAAATAAGGTTGCGTCAGGGTATTAATGCTTGTTTTACCTTTGGAATCGGGTTAAGCGCCCCATTGGAGGGGAGGATTACCCGGCAGGCCTGCCTTTCTTTTCTTGTGGTATCTTTGTAACCGTTGAGCATTTTAGCCCGTGTCATTCCCTGGCTACGAATGACTGCCTGTCTTCATGGTACAGCCTGACCACGTCCCCGATCACGATAATTGCCGGTGGTGTGACGCCCACTGCCTTTGCCCTGCTACTGATATCCTTCAACGGTGATACGGTGACCCGCTGGTCTTTACGAAGGCCCCGCTCGATGATTGCAACCGGTGTTTCGGGGTTTTTTCCGTGAGTAAGCAGCGATTCCGCAATATTGGGGAGATTTTTAACCCCCATCAGGACCACGATTGTCCCCCTCCCTTTCGCAAGGAGTTCCCAGTCCAGTGCAGTCCCGGCCTTTTTCGGGTCCTCGTGCCCGGTGAGGATGGTCACCTGTGAAGCATACTTACGGTGGGTAAGCGGGATCCCGACTGCAGCGGGAACTGCTACTGCGCTCGTTACACCTGGTACAACCTCAACAGGAATCCCAGATGCAATGAGGACCTCAAGCTCTTCCCCGCCCCGACCGAATACAAACGGGTCTCCCCCTTTTAACCTGACGACCCGTTTGCCTCCTTTTGCCCGGGCGACCATCACAGCTTCGATCTCGTCCTGTTCCAGGGTATGATCGCTCCCGTATTTGCCGCAGTCAATCTTTTCAGCCGCAGCCGGAAGAGAATTTAGGATCTCTTCACCCGGCAGCTGGTCATAGAGGATGACTTCAGCCGAATCTATTACTTCCCGGGCCCGTATTGTCAGGAGGCCGGTGCCTCCTGGACCCGACCCTACCAGGTATACCATTCCCGTCATGGGAGACCCCCTGATGTTTCCAGATAATGCTGTTTTTGAGAAACAGTTCCATTTACCCTCATACCTTCCGGACCTGTTGTGAAATTATTATAACCCTTCATTTCATCCCTCCTTTTCCCTCGTCCCGCGTACTGATACCGAGCAGGGTGTATGCCTCTTTAATCAGGTCCCGGGCCTCGTTATGGAGCTCACTGCCCCGGTCCCGGGCTTCACTGAGTGTCCTGATATCATGCTCTACCCTGACCTCGCGGGTACCGTCTAGCGAGAGGACGGATGCAATGAGGTGACCATTCCGGCAATAGATCCCGAGGGGGGTGAAACATCCCCCGCCGACCTCCTCCATTACTACCCGTTCAATGGCAACATCCGAGCGGGTGACCGTGTCATCGAGCAGGCTCATGGTTTCCGAAATCGAGGGATCAACGCGGCTGACGACGGCAATAGTACCCTGGTTCGGTGACGGGACAAATTTGTCTGGTGGAAGACGCACCCCCGGGAGTTTTATCGAAAGACGTTCGAGACCCGCCTCTGCGAGCACGATTGCATCGTATTCGCCATCGGCAAGTTTTCTCATCCGTGTATCGACATTTCCACGCAGGGCTGCAACGATGACGGAGGGGTCATGCCGTAGTAATTGTGCTTTTCTTCTCGTGCTCGATGTCCCGACGACCTTGACCTGGTCAATGCTTTTTTCATGTGCCAGGAAGTCAGCAGGAGAGTCCCTTGGCAGCACGGCACTTGTCAGGACACCCGGGGGCCGGATTGCCGGGATATCTTTCATGGAATGCACGGCAGCATCAATTTCACCCCTGATGATTGCATCATCAAGGGCCCGTACGAATAGTCCCTGGCCCCCGATCTCATGGAGCGGCACCCCGGTGTTGGTGTCCCCTTCGGTCGCGATGATCTTTATCTCTACCTCGATCCCCTGTGCTTTGAGCATGCTACAGACCCTGTCTGCCTGGACCAGTGCCAGCCTGCTGCCCCGTGTCCCGAGTTTCAATGTCATTGTTTCTGTCCGAGTGAGTGCCGGTAGGCATCTGAAATCAGTTCAATATCCTCTTCAGTGTGAACAGCGGAGAGGAAATTCGTCTCAAACTGGGAGGGGGGCAGGAAAACACCTGCACGGTACATCTCCTTCCAGAACCGGCCGAATGTATCAGTATTGCATTCTTTTACCTGCTGGTAATTGGCCGGGGCCCCGGCCCTGAAGAAATACTTGAACATCGAGCCGAGCATCACGAAATTACCGCCGGCATCTTCCGGTATGGCGTCCCGTATTGCCTCTGTCCCGAGTCTCATCATGGTGTAGATGTCCTGGTGAGCTTCCAGCCAGTCGATTGTTGCAATACCCGCTGAAAGGGAAAGCGGGTTTCCGGAGAACGTACCTGCCTGGTATACCGGGCCTGACGGAGAGACCAGTTCCATGATCTCCCGTCGTCCTGCAAACATCCCGATGGGGAGTCCGCCTCCGACGATCTTGCCAAGGGTCATAATATCGGGGCGGACGCCGAAGTAGGCCTGTGCACCGCCCATGCAGATCCGGTAGCCGGTAATCACTTCATCGAAGATAAGGAGGACATCGTGGGCTTTTGTAATCTCGCGGACCTCCCTGAGATAGTTGAATTCCGGAAGGACTGGCCCGATATTTCCCAGTACCGGCTCAAGGATAAACGCTGCCACGTTATCATCCCGGGAAAGGACTGCTTCGAGTGCCTCAGGATCATTGTATGGCACCTGGCGGGTATGGGAGACGAGGTCCGGGAGGACTCCTGCTGAGTCGGGGACACCGTGGGTCGTGGCCCCTGAACCGGCTTTCACGAGGACGCCATCATGTGCCCCGTGGAACCCCCCCTCGATCTTGACAATATCCTCCTTTCCACTATATCCCCTGGCCAGGCGAATTGCGGCCATGGTCGCTTCAGACCCACTGGAAACAAACCTCACCATGTCCATGCCCGGGTGGGCCCTCGTGATCCGGCGGGCCATCTCCGGTTCAAGGGGACTTGGTGTGCCGTAAAGCCATCCTTTTTCGATCTGCCTGCCGATTGCATCCCTGATGTCCGGGTGGCAGTGGCCGAGGATTAACGGGCCATAGGCCATGCAGCAGTCGATCAAATCGCTGCCATCCACGGTTTTCAGATGTGCTCCATGGGCAGATTCCGTATAGAACGGGTAGGGCTTGATTGCCCTCACAGGGCTGCTTACGCCTCCCGGCATAAGGGTCTTAGCCAACTCGAAAATTTCATTGCTCTTCATATTGTCATCCGTTGTATCGTTTATTCATCCGGAAGTCCTCGGTGAAACATGTATCTGACCCAGGGATTCCTCTCTCATGGATGCCCGTCCGTCTTTTCGGAGAGCCAGCGTGCTGCATCCATGGCAAAATAGGTAATAATCAGGTCTGCCCCGGCCCTCTTGATGCATGTCAGGGCCTCAAGAGCGACCGCTTTTTCATTGATCCACCCTCGCTCTGCTGCTGCTTTGATCTGTGAGTACTCCCCGCTCACCTGGTAGGCTGCAACCGGGAGGCCTATCGTGTAGATTGCCGATAGTACATCGAGATAGTTCCCGGCCGGTTTTACCATCAGGATATCAGCCCCTTCTTTTGCATCAAGTTGTGATTCGAGAAACGCCTCGCGGGCATTTGCAGGGTCCATCTGGTACGTGGTCCTGTCCCCGAAGGAGAAACCCGAATCGGCAGCCTCGCGGAACGGTCCGTACAGGGCACTTGCAAACTTGGTGGAATATGACATCAACGCGATATCCTGGTAACCGGATTCATCGAGCGCAGTCCGGATTGAGTGTACCATGCCATCGAGCATGCAGGAAGGTGCAACAATGTCCGCCCCTGCCTCTGCATGACTGACCGAAATCCGGTTCATCAGGACAAGGGAGGCATCATTATCGAGGTCTGTTCCGCACCGTCCATGGTGCAGGAAACCACAATGCCCATGAAAGGTGTATTCACACGCACAGACATCAGTGATAACCGTCATGCCCGGGACCAGTCCTTTTATCGAACGGACCGCATTCTGGATAACCCCGGACGCTGCATAGGACCCGCTTGCCTCCTCGTCTTTTATCGCCGGGATACCGAAAAGGAGGACTGCCCTGATCCCTGCCTTGTAGAGTGACTGCACCTGAAGTGCGATCTCACCAGGCGGGTAACGGTACTGCCCTGGCATTGAGCCGATTGGAACCTTCTCACTCGCGTTCTCATCGATAAATAACGGTGCGACGAGGTCTGTGGTATGAAGTATGGTCTCCCGGAAAAGTGGCTGGAGATCTCTGGTGCGGAGCCTTCTCATTCTTCGTTGCGGGTACATAACCGTTCACCTCTGATAATTGCTGTAACCAGGGCTTCTGCTGCTGCAAGGTCCCCCGACTCGGCGCATGCCCTTATCGAAAATGTTGCATCGTTTAAGATCTTTGTAACCAGAACACGGGAAAGGTCTTCTACGATTGCAACCGTCTTTTCATCCCTTGTCGGGAACCTGGCCAGCGCCCGGTCACGCTCCCTGACACGTATTGCCTCTGCCCAGGTATGGAGGGTGGCAAGCGTGTCGTCAGCTGCTTTCCTGTTGAGAAGATATACAAACTGCCCGAGTTCCTCGGCAAGAAAGTCCCTTGCTTTTTCCGCCTCGCCCTGGCGGGTATTCATGGTGCACTCGTTCACCTGCCTGAGGTTATCGATGGTAAAAAGGTGGACCCCGTCGAGTGAACCGGCTGATTCTTCCACGTCCCGCGGCTGGGCGATATCAACCAGGATCAGTGGCCTCGGGTGCCCGTCAAGTGGCCAGCAACGCCCTTTCATCACCTCGTGCAGGTCGCTTTTCTTGATAATCGGGTGAGGTGCCGATGTGCAGGAGATAACGACATCCGAAAGGGTAAGGTACCGGTTCATTTCGTCAAATTTCACCGCCCGTCCTCCGATTTTCTTAGCGAGTACCACTGCCCGCTCGTAGGTCCGGTTGGCAACATATATGGCAGTGAGGTCTTTTGCAGCAAGGGCCTGGGCGACCAGCAGTCCCATCTCCCCGCTCCCGATAACAAGGATGTGTTTTCCTTTCAGGCTCCCCAGTTGCTCCTCGGCGAGCTGGACCGCAGCAGAACCGACTGAAACAGCTCCACGGTTAATCTGTGTCCTTCTCCGGCATTCTACACCTACGTGAACAGCTTTGTTAATACAGAGTTCAAGAACATTACTGCACGTCCCGGCCTCCTGTGCATCAGCGAGGGATTTCTTCAGCTGGCCGATGATCTGGTCTTCACCAACAATCATGGAATCGATCCCGCAGGCCACTTCAAGGAGGTGGGCGAGAGCGTCTTTTCCATTGTATACCGTGAATTCATCACGACCTTTTTCAAAAAGGAATGCCTTTAATGCCTCCGCCTCACCGTGCACAACTATCTCAACCCTGTTGCAGGTCTGGAGGAGCATTACCCCCTTGAAGTGTTCCTTTGCATCCCTGAGGAAGGCTGGTTCGTCGGAAAACCGGAAGGCCTCGATAGCTGCGACATCAGCCGTATGGTGGTTAATTCCCGCAATAGCAAACAGGGTAAAACAGAGTTCTGTTGATCCTTGGTTGTTCCCATGTTTCGTTGTCAACAAAGGTACCTCCGCTCAATAATTTCCCATGCAGGTCTGGTCCCACCTTCCAGGGCTTTCCAGATGCTTTCATCATCGAGGACCTCGTGAAGGATCTGCCCTCTCTTTTCCTGGTCCGGAATTTTTTGTTTCAGTATTGTCCGGAGCTGGTTCTGGACTTCGATCATCCTGTCAAGGTTCGGGTATGACTGCCCGATATGTTCGCGGAGAAACCTCGCGATTCCAGGACTCTCCCCGCTTGTGCTGATTGCTATGTTGTAATGCTCCCCTTTCAGTTGTGAAGGAAGGGTCACATCTCCTGACTTACCGTCTGCATTATTGAACAGGACCCCCCGGATCGCACAGTACCGTCCGATCCGGTCATTCAGGATAGTTTCCTGGGTTGCGGCGATTACGAGGAAGGCTTCCTTTATCAGGCCATCCATTTCATAATCCCCGATCCCGGCGAGGTTCATCTCAACCCTCTTTACCGTTAACTCGTTAAAAGCCGGCGAAAATGACCTGCTGATTACGGTCACTTCTGTCTCATCACAAAAATAGGCTGCTTTCCGTGCGCCGACTTCCCCCCCTCCGAATATCACCACACGCTTTCCTGAAAAATCGATCATGAGGGGGATCATCACTACTATGTGGGTTATTTCGTTACTTTAAGATGTTGAATTAGTGTGACGCAGCCTGATTGGTGTACCGCATGTCCTATTCCCGTACTATTTCATTACCGGTATGCCTCACTCTTTCAGTGCCATCTCGATTGCTACCCTGAGGTCCTTGTCTTCAAATGGTTTTACAAGGTACCCTGCCGGTCGGGTTGCTTTTGCAAGGTGAAGTGTCTCATCATCAGAACGGGCGGTCATATAGATAATCGAAATGTCCAACGTCTTTATTAGAATATCTGCAGCGGTAATGCCATCGATATCCCCTGGAAGATTAATATCCATCAGCACAAGGTCCGGATGTTTCCTGGTGACCTCTTCGATCGCGTCCTTTCCGTTTGTAGCCCTTCCGGCAACCTCGTATCCCAGTTTTTTTAATCTCCATTCAGTGGTTTTGGCAATGATGTCATCATCTTCCACAATGAATATGCTCGCTTGTGTCATGGTAGTACCCGCTACAATATCGTTCTCCCGGTTATCAGGTAATTGAACAATTGTCCTGAATTGTTATGTAGATTACCCTGTTTCTCACTCCATGTCCGGGGTGATTGTTCAGGTTATAATTTCCGGAGAAATACTGCAACCCCCTAAAACCGGTCTAATTTGAGACATTGCCGGTCCATGTTAATCTGCCCCGGGCAGTGATACAAATTCCCCCATCGGAATTTCGGAAATTTTATTTACATATATTGCCATCCGCTTCTTTTCTGTTGAGGAATCTGACCATAAGACTGTTTCTTCGAACCAGCTCTCTCCGATCTTCATCTTCCTCACCAGGGATTTCATACCCCTCGCATTTGCCTCTTCGAGCAGTTCCGGGAGATTATAAAAAAGCGGGTGATTTGCACCGAGCCTGTGATAGTCCGGAAAAAAAGTGGCAGTAGCCGGGTTCACGTAGCATATCTCCCTGTTTCTCCCGAGTTCAATGACGGGGTTCGGGTTCATATCGGTGAAAGAGGCGAGGTATGATATCTTCTCTTCACCCCACCTGCGCTCGGTAATGTCCCGTCCTACTGACTGGTACTCCACAGTATTCCCATTACCGTTGAATAGCGCCCTGTCGGTATATTCATGCCAGCGTACCTCTCCTCCCGGCAGAATAATACGGTGTTCAATTGTACCAACAGGATTTTCTGGGGAAAGTGAACGGAAATGTTCCCTGACCCGTGGCTTGTCCTCTACCGGGATATCAGGAGTAAACTGGTGCCCTATAATCTCCTCATTTTTCAAGCCGAAGTACCTGGTATAGGCCTCATTCGCAAAAATATGCATCTTATCCGGGAGGAACCTTGTAATTAGTTCAGTCTGGGTCTCAACAACTGCCCGGTAACGCTCTTCGCTCTTTAAAAGTTCTTCCTCTGCGGTCTTTCTTTTCACGGCCTGGGCAATCATGTTTTTTAGTTCGGCGAACTGGGACTTTGTATCCATTCCCTTCTGGAGGTAAAAGGCAGCCCCGTTGTTAAGTGCCTCCATTGCCACATGTTCCCTGCCCCTTCCAGTAAAGATGATGAACGGGATGTCCGAGCCCTCTGATTTTAATGTCTTAAGAAATGCGATGCCATCCATTACCGGCATCTCGTAATCTGAGACAATTGCATCGTAGTGGTTTTGCTTTAGATTCTCGAGGGCCAGAGATGCAGAAATTACCGGATCAACGATAAAGTCTCCCGAATCTTCAAGAAAGATTTTTCCGATTTCGAGAAGATCTGTTTCATCATCGACAAGAAGTACTGATATCGTTATTCATTCCCCCAGGTTAAAACAACAATATTCTATTGACTGGTTCATCAGGATATACTCTTCGAAAATGGACTGAGTCCGGCTTCTGGGTTCTGCACCATGAAATAGTTATCAACCTCGCTACTTCTCATTCTGGGTTCCCGGGATCCGATATTTACCCGCCGAGATAAGGATTTCGAACCGTGCACCTTTCCCCTGGATACCGGTTTCCCTGATTGAAATACCTGTTATCCCAAGTATCTCGCGTGAAAGGAACAACCCGAGGCCGGTATGCCTGCCGTACCCATGTTCAAAAATCATTTCCTTTTCGCTCACCCTGATTCCAGAACCGTCGTCTTCGCATACAATAACCAGTCCGTTGAACGAGAGGTACGACGCGAATGAAATTTTTGACAGTGTCCCTCCATATTTTAACGAATTTTCAACAAGGTTGTAAAACACCCGCTCAAGAAGGGGGTCTGCATAGATTTCGTAATCCTCCACCGCAAGGTCCAGACTGACGTTCCCCAGGTTGATAATGTCAGTCGCACGTAGGATAGTAACCCTCACGTCCTGCCACGTCGGAGAACGGACCCCGATATCCTGGTAGTCCCGTGTGAAGGTGATCTGTTGCTGCATCCGTTTCGTATGGTCGTTGATTTCCCCAATTAACTCCTTAAATTCCTTTGTACCGGCCATATCCGCCGCAATTGCCTCAAGCCCGAATAATCCTGTAAGGGTATTCAGGATATCATGACGGGTGATATTGTTCAGGAGGTTAAGTTTCTTATTGGCAAGCCGGATCGCGTCTTCCATCTGCCGATGTTCAGTGATGTCTACGATAAAGCCGACAATACCCTCGATATTGCCATCTACATCACTGAGTGAAACCTTGCTGAAGATCACGTCGTGCAGTGTCCCGTCAGAATGCCGTACCTTGGCTTCAAAATTCTGGATACCCTGGTGCTCAAGAAGTTCCTTTTCCTTGGCAGAATACATTTCTGCAAGGTCATCCGGTGCAATATCATAGACCGTCTTTCCAAGGATCTGGTCCTTTGAAAACCCGATAAATTTTTCATAAGCGGTATTGCATCCCGTAAATCTTCCTTTGGTATCCTTGTAAAAGATCGGGTTCGAGATGGCTTCTATCAGGCGGTTAAGGAATTGTTCTCTCTCTTTTATCGCCTCCTCGGCTTTCTTGCGCTCACTTATTTCCCGCATTACCCCTACTATGCCAATGACCGTGCCTGACTTGTCAAACATCGGGTTACTGTTATCCTCTATCCAGTGAACCTCCCCTGACTTGTCCCTTGCCCGGAAGACGGTTAGTGACTTCTCCCTTGCCGTAATTGTCGTCATTGCATCCCCGACGACTTTTTCCAGGTCTTCCGGCTCGACAAACTCGGTGAACGAGTGACCAATGAAATCCTCCGGAGTAAACCCATACTGCCTGATCTGTGGGCTGATATGGGTAAAGCAGCCCCCGAGGTCAAGGGTATAGGTCAGGTCGTTCGAGTTTTCTGATATGAACCTGTATTTCTCCTCGCTCTCTTTCAGCGCCTCCTCAATTTTCTTCCGCTCAGTGATATCGACGATGATACCGATCATCCCCGTAACCCTGTTATCATGGGTTACTGGTGTTGCATAGATAAGGACCGGGAACCGTGTCCCATCTTTTTTACGAACCGAATATTCGGTCGCACCAATATTTTCACCCATGATAACTCTCATAAGGTTACCCGCGGCCCTCTCACGGTCTTCTGGTACCAGGAGGTCCAGTGCATTAATCCCTGACTCAGCATCCTCGCGTTTATAACCAAACATTTCAAACCCGACTCGGTTGGTGGAAACGACTTTTCCCGAGAGGTCAGTTTCAAAGATTGTCTGTGGCAGGAGTTCTACAAGTTCCCTGTACCTTGTTTCACTTTCGCGAAGGGCCGCCTCAGTTTTCCGGACATCGGTGATATCCCTGCACAGCCCCTCCACTCCCAGGAATTTCCCGCAAGAATCGGAGATAGTATGGCTGCTCGTTGAAACAATTAACGACGTCCCATCCTGCTTTTTTATTGCCACTTCATAATTTTTGACCTCGCCGGTTTCCTGGATCTCCTTAAGGAAATCCTCTCTCTTCTCCGGGTCAAGGTAAAGGAAATTCGCGATATTTTTTCCGTAAAGTTCCTGCAATGAGTCATACCCCAGTGTCCTGGCAACAGAAGGGCTTGCAAGAATAAGGTTACCCTCAGCATCGCTCCGGTAATACCCGTCCTGGATCCGTTCGAGAATATTGCGGTATTTCTCTTCACTGTCCTGCAGGGCCTTTTGCATTTTATTACGTTCGGTGTTATCAATGAACGTCTCGAGGAGACACCGTTTACCCCCGAGTATGACCGGGACAACATGCTTGATAATATGGATAACCCTTCCGTCGCAGGTGATCAGTTCCCGTTCTGCGTTGTCCACGGTCAGGCCGAGATCCGTGATCGGGCAGTGCCCTTCCAGCGAGGGACATACAAAGTAATGACATTTTTTATTCAGGACACGGTCTTTTGAGTCGACTCCAATCATGGCGAGAGCTGCCGGGTTGGCATCCATGATGTCGTGTGTCTCTGCATCTATAACGAAAATTCCAACCTGTACAGCAGAAAGAAGGACCTGCAGGTATTTTTCGTTTTCAGCAAGAGTGTCGTAAATCTGTTTTTGTTCGGTAATGTCGAGCAGGGAGGCGACGATATCTGTTGTTCCGGGAATTGCCTCTACTGTATTTATCGCGTAGTGGATATCCCCGCTCTTATGAATAACTCTGATCTCGTAGGTGCCTGGAACAAGATTTGGATTGGATTTTCGTAATTCATGGTATTTCATTACTTTTTCAAGGTCTTCTGTATGAACAAACTCTATCCAGCTCTTTTTATTCTCTGTTTCTTCCTTCGAGTACCCTGATAACCGTTCAAATTCAGAATTTGCACGGATGATTATGTAGTCTTTATTTACAATGATGGTTGCATTACCGGTATTTTCGAAAATAGCCCGGTAATATATCTCTGATCTCTTAATTGCCTCCTCATTTTCAACCCGTTTTGTCACATCCTGGGTGACAATAATTATTGAATCCGGTTCCCCTTGGGAGTTCCTGGTTACCGATGCATTTATTTCCAGTTTAAAGGGTGTTCCATCCGATTTAAGTGCGGAAAATTCAATATTCCAGACAGATCCGGATTCCATTGCCTCCCTGATCAACTGCATTGCATAACCACGATCAGCAGGGGGTATCAGATCAAGGACATTTTTACCAATGATATCTTTTTCCGATTCATACCCAAGGAACCGAAACGTCCGGTGGTTGCAAAAAGTAACGACCCCGTCAGGTGTGGTAACTATGATCCCTACGGGGGATGTCTCTACAAGGGAACGGTAGTGTTCTTCATTCTTTTGAAGTGTTGACTGGGCTGATTCTAGTTTTAAAAGCGTTTTATTCAGGGCATCTGCCAGGTGAGTGATCTCATCGTCACCTTCTATGGTAACACGGGATGAGATATCACCTCTCGTCCCGATCTTATCCACCTCCTGGTTTAATGTGGTCAGCCTGGCGAGGACAAAACGATCTATTATCAGGATGACCACGATGCCGATGACCATCGCAACGAGGATTAGAATCAGGATGAATGCGAGCAGGGTATTTTTTCCCTGCTGGAAAATATCACGGGGTACCTGTAACCGCAGGAGAAGAGCATCCTCTCCGAAAACATCCTTGAGGAGTACTGAACCTTCAATTTCCCGATCATTTCTCGGAGCGACAAGGACTGATGATCCCGGACTGGTGTGAAGAACTGCACTTTCAGATGAAGAAACTGATGAATTGTCGAAGGGGATAATTTCGAGGGTAGGAACGGTATTCATGGCAAGCTTGTTTATTTCGTACGGGTCGAGGTTCCTCCCCATGAATACAATTCCCGCCGTGGGACCTGAGTAATCTGAATGGAGGATTGGATAACTGGAAAAAATGACCGGCCCTTCCGGTGCATTCAGAAAACCGGAGTATTGCTGGGTTTCGTCGATTCCCTGCAGAAGGGATGATTTTTTGGAAAGTTCGTGTATCAATCCAGGGGGTGGGACCGTAAACTCATTTGTTTCGAGGTTAAATCCCCGGGAATACAAAATTTTCCCGTCTTTATCCGTGATTACGATAAAATTGAGCCTGAGTGTTTTATAGGTCTCTTCAACGAGATTCAGCCTGACAAAGCCGGTATTGTTTCCTTCGGCAAATGCATAATTCTCGTCCCATGGCCCCCAGTCCCGCACGATGCCGTTTAAATTGGTAATTTCATTATCCACGTTTGTATTTACCAGGCGGACTGTTTCCCGTACCTGGTTGGCTTCGAGGTCAAGGTAACTCCTGAGGAAAATCCCGGAAGAAAAAAGAAGAAGTATAAAAATGATAATGATAAAAGCCAAGCTCAAAGTAATTAACGTTTTACCCCGTAGATTCATGGGATAAGGCCACCCTGCTCTGTTATTCTCTATTGATCTCTACGATGCAGGAGCGATATATACCTATGGGGGATCCCGGGAAATTTTTTTTTCCGGGTGAATATATCGCTTTCTTATCCATTTAAGCGGCAATAATAACCGAAAAAATACCCAATGGCAACCGGCGGTTTTATCAGGCCAGGTACTGTCCCGTATACCATGCCAGTCCTAAATCCGATATCCTTATAATATTTGCATACGCATCTAGTAGAGCACAAATCAGCCCGAATGCGCGGATAGTGTAGTGGTTATCACTAGGCGTTGCCAACGCCTAAACCCGGGTTCGAGTCCCGGTCCGCGCACTTTTTAAAA
>JBAXTR010000169.1:0-5434 GCA_037130095.1 Methanomicrobiales archaeon | reverse complement strand
ATTAAGAAATCCAACAAAAAAAACTTATTTGTTTCCGGTCACAGTATTACTTAATGTCATTGGCTGCAGACTTTGGGAAAATCCCCACAAAGAATCCAAATATCGTGATCAGGGAAGAGTTCGATGACTGGGCGCTTCTTTTCAATCCCGAATCCGGAAAAGTGTATGGTATAAACCCGACAACAGTATTGATCTGGCAGCAGATTGATGGGAAATCCTCAATAAAAGATATTTCCGGGCGAATTAAAGATTCATTTGACAAGGCGCCTGATACAATCGATGAAGATGTACATGCCATCATCGAAAACCTGGCTAAAGTTGGGTACATCTCGTTTGCTAGGGCGTGACTGTGGTATGGCACCCCGCCAGTTGATGAAGACTCCAAGATCAGTCGATCTAGAAATTACCACGGTCTGTAACCTTCGTTGCCGCTACTGCTCGCATTTTACCAGCCCGGGCGATGTAACTGCTGACCTGCCGACTTCCGAATGGCTTACATTTTTCGACGAACTCGGTCGTATGGGTGTCATGAGTGTCGTATTGAGTGGAGGGGAACCGCTGACAAGGCCGGATTTCCTCGAGCTGGTCGGGGGGATTGTCAAAAACCGGATGAGATTTGAGATTCTTACGAACGGGACAAAAGTCACAGAGGATATCGCAAGGGCTATCGCTGCGACAGGACGCTGTAACTATGTCCAGGTCTCCATTGACGGGGCTACCCCTGAAATCCATGACTCTTTCAGGGGAACAGGGGTACATGAAAAGGCAGTATCGGCAATCAGGACGTTAAAGAAAGCGGGTGTGAATGTAACCGTCAGGGTTACTATTCACCGCAAAAACTACCAGACACTTGATGATATTGCCCGTTTCCTGCTCGAAGACCTGGGATTGGGGGGGTTCAGTACTAATTATGCATCATTCATGGGACTCTCACGCGACCATGCCAATGAGGTCCAGTTAACTGTTAATGAGAGACTCGATGCCATGACCACTCTTATCAGGCTCGAACGGAAGTACCCGGGGCGGATCACTGCAGCGGCGGGGCCCCTTGCAGATGCCCGGATGTACGCGGCCATGGAGGATGCACGGAGCCTGGGAAAGCCGGGTTGGGCCGGGTACCTGGTCGGGTGCGGGTGCCCGTGGAGTAAGATTACAATCCGGGCGGATGGCATCATTATACCCTGCAGCCACCTGAGCCATATCGAACTCGGGCGTATCAACCAGGATTCGCTCACTGAAGTCTGGCAGCATAATCCAGAACTGCAACGCCTTCGTATGAGGTGCGAGATCCCGCTGTCGAGTTTTCCTGAATGTGCAGACTGTGCATACCAATTATTTTGCACGGGTAACTGCCCTGGCGTCGGCTACAATATCACGGGCAACGTTTATGCACCATGTCCTGAAAGCTGCCTGAAGGACTTCCTCGCATCGGGGGGAAGAATTCTACCGGAGTGGGGAAACCCGGAAATAACGGGGGGGCCCTGATGCCGGATAATGCACAGGAGAACTCTACACCAGAGAGAACTTTCCCCCTGAACTCGATTTACTTTTATCTCTGTGGTGATTGTAACCTTGCCTGCCGTCACTGCTGGATCTCCCCGAAATACCAGCAGAAAGGTACTAGCAGCCAGGCCCTGGATCCAGGACTTATGTTTAATATCATCACGCAGGCCCGCCCGCTTGGTCTTCAGACCATCAAGCTGACCGGTGGCGAACCCCTGATCCATCCCGGTATCACTGGGATTCTGGAACGTGTGCGGGATGAGAAAATTGGCCTTGTCGTTGAGACGAACGGAGTAGCCATGACCAGCAGGATAGCCGGTCTGATCCGTGAATGTGAAAAACCATTCTGTTCTGTATCGATTGACGGCACCAGCAGGACACATGACAAAATACGTGGTGTGAAGGGCTCTTTTGAGGATGCATGCCGCGGTGCAAAATATCTCTCGGATGCCGGGGTTCCGCTCCAGATTATCATGACGGTGATGAGGGCAAACAAGGATGAAATAGATGATGTCGTCTCAATTGCCGCAGATCTTGGAGCAGAGTCAATTAAATTTAATTTCGTGCAGCCTACCGAGCGGGGTGAGCTGATGCATACCCGTGGGGAAACATTGAGTGTCCCCGAACTGATAGAACTTGGGACCTGGATGGAGCGTGACCTGAGGAAAACTTCGAATTTAAGGGTCATATCAGGTCTGCCACTGGCGTTCAGGTCACTGAGTGCGATGTTCCAGGACCAACGCGGGGGTTGTGGGATTTGCGGGATTCATTCAGTCCTCGGGGTCCTTTCAAACGGGTCATACGCCCTCTGCGGTATCGGGGAATCGACCGATGAACTGGTTTTCGGGGATGCACGGTCCGTCAGCTTGGAAGATGTCTGGAATCACAACCCGGTGCTGAACGATATCCGCACTCACCTGCCACGTGACCTGAAGGGGGTTTGTGCCGAATGCGTCATGAAATGGCGCTGTCTCGGGAGTTGTATCGCACAAAACTATTACTCCTCCGGTGACCTCCTTGGTGATTTCTGGTTTTGTCACTCAGCTGACGATTCAGGGTTATTCCCGGATTCACGGAAGATACCGGCCCGGACCTGAAGCATGTTATCATGGCATCCCGTTTAAACAGCCCGACAACTGGCATGTTCAGAACCACCACATTCAATTTGGGACCCTCTGAATATCCCGGAACGGTTGAATTTATCCCGCTGCCAAACGCCCAGGAACAATTTGCGGGTAAGGTATACCAGGTAAAAAGTTCCGGAACATCAGGAATACTAGGTGAGATCTGGGATATTAACCCACAAAGATCACACTTTTCGATAGACAATGAGGAGATCCTAAGCGAGGAAGAAATTTCACGTGCTGACCAGATCATTGGTGATGAGGCAAGGAACCACTTCATCGCCAGGCATGTGATAGTAAGAACGATACTTTCACGCTATCTTCTCATCCCACCTGAAAAAATCTGCTTTTCATACAACCCCTGGGGCAGGCCTTCTGTGGTGGGGAATAGAGAATCCGGAAGGATTTTTTTTAATATATCCAATACGGAAGGGAGGGTCCTCATTGCTGTCAGCCGAAATTTTCAGCCCGGGATCGATTATGAAACGGTCAATTCCGCCCCTGATATAATGGGGATTGCACGAACATATTTTCACTCAGACCTCGTAGATTATCTTGCATCTCTTAGGTTACCTGAACGCAGATACCAGTTTTTCAGGATATGGGTTCACACTGAGGCCTGCATGAAAGCGATTGGAACTGGTCTGGTTCATTCTTCCCGATCGTTATTATTTCCCCGGGGTCTCCCGATTCCTCCCAAGTACATTATTAGAGCCCCAGAATATTCTTATCCCGGTGTTTTCATGGGTATGGATATTCCATCAAAAAACTCCACTGTCACAGCGTGTGTATTTCATCTTCCAAACGGACTGTCGTGATCCCATTGACACTAAAAAGAGGGATTGACAAACTGGAAAATAAGAGACTATAAAAAAAAGAATAAAATTTCCTTTAACCCATGCGCCCTCCCTAAAAATCATTTCATGAAATGAAATTTAATAAGGTAGATAAATCACACGGATGTGAAAAAAGTGAATTTTCTTAATTAGGATTGCCAACCCCATTGTTACAGGTGCCCCGGGCAACGTTTCCGGAAATGCATCCCGGTGTATTGGCCCCACTTCCATTTCTACAGCCACTGTTACCGAGGCCTGTTTGCTCATTCAGATCGATCAGTTCGGGTTTAGAATACTCTTTCTTCATCGTATGTTTACGGTAACTATTCAGGTCAACCAAAAGATCCTTATATAATGCAGTATAGATAAAAATTAGTGACGCCTGATTCACATAATAACCCTGTAAATGATAATTCTAAACAAACCTATGAAGTATCCTATGTTCAATCTCTTCTTAAAATTATAGAAGAACAGAACCGGATCATAGCAAAATTACAGAAACGAATACAGGAATTAGAGGCACGATTAAACCAGAATAGCCGAAACAGCAGCAGACCTCCATCAAGCGATACATTTACGTGGCCACAGAGTCAGCGAAAGAAGGGTGAAAAACCTCCCGGTGGGCAGAAAGGTCACAAAGGTAAAACACTGGGGTGGGTAGAGAACCCCGATCAAATTGATATTCATACCGTTTCAGTATGTAAGGACTGTGGTGCATCTCTGGCTGAAGTTAAACCACTTCTTGTGGAAAGGCGGCAGGTCCATGATATTCCGCCGATGAAGATCATCGTCATGGAACACCGTGCCGAGCACAAACGATGTCCTCATTGTGGTTGTTACCATCGGGGAGAATTTCCCCTCGATGCGCAGTATCCCGTACAATATGGCTGGAATTTGAAGGCGCTAATGGTCTACCTTTGCATATATCAGCTGCTCCCGTATGAACGGATTTGTGAGACCTTTTCTGACCTGTTCGGACGTTCAATAAGCAAAGCTACCCTGCTCAAGGCGGTTTCAGATTGCTGCCTAAATCTAACAGAGGTCGAAGAACGAGTACGGGAACTTCTCGTTGGAGCAAAGGTACTCAATGTGGATGAAACAGGAATGCGTGTGATCGGTATCCGGCAGTGGCTCCACGTCGCAAGTACCGATCTCCTCACGCTGTATGCCCACCACCGAAAAAGAGGCGCCCAGGCGATGGATGCTATGCAGATACTCCCAAGGTTTGAGGGTATTATGGTACACGATTTCTGGGCACCATATTTCAGATATCCAAGCCAGCATGCACTCTGCAACGCCCACATCCTCCGTGAATTAAGGGGCATATCAGAGAACCAGGGTCAGAAGTGGAGCGATCAACTACATGATCTCATCAGTGAGATCAAAGATGCTGTGGATACCGCAAGAAATAGTTCGTGTATACTGAATCAGACGCAGAGAACTGACTTCGAGGCGCGTTATTCACGCATTCTCGATACTGGCAAGGTGGAAAATCCAATCTCATCCCTCACGGGAACCGTTGCAAAACGAGGGCGAAAAAAGCAGTCGAAGGCAAAGAATCTCCTGGATAGATGCCAGAAATACCAGAAGGAGATCCTATCGTTCATGGACGACTTCGCCATCCCCTTCACTAATAACCAGGCCGAGCGTGATATCAGGATGATGAAATTGCAGCAGAAAATATCCGGGACGTTCAGAAGTGAGGGTGGGGCGGTCAACTTCTGCTGTGTCAGGGGGTACATCTCAACTGTGAAGAAACATGGTTTCCCTGTCTTGACTTCTCTTGTTGGTGCGTTCGAGGGAACTCCATTCATCCCATCAGCCGCTCACAGATCAGGCTGAACAGTTACTGTTTACGATTGTTTGAATAGTATTTAAATATTTTTTACCGGTTCATCAAACCTTTTAGAAAATTAGGAAAAATACGGTAAATTATAAAAATTTTGACCATAATTTACGGAGATTCTATTC
>JBAXTR010000168.1:0-5454 GCA_037130095.1 Methanomicrobiales archaeon | reverse complement strand
CCATAGCCCGCCAGCCCGGGCGGGAGACCTCCTTCAGGTGGGCCGGGCCTATCAGTTCGGTAAGGGAGGTCCTGTTTGCCCTGCCGGACCGTGGGATAACAATCCAGAGCCTTGCAGACCTTAAGGGGTACCGGATCGGGGCAGTAACTGATGATCTCGCAGTTCAGCAGCTCCGTGAGGCCGGGGTGACTGACGACCAGCTGGTGATTGAGAATAATGCCACGGCTCTTGTGTCTGAACTTGAGAGCGGGAAGATCGACCTGTGGGCTTACCCTGAGCCGGCAGGCAGGTATTTCACAGAAAAAGTTACCGGAAATTACTACCTGTTTTCGGTCGTCTATTCATTTCCGGCTGTCGATATCTACTATGCATTCAGCCGGGATGTCCCGGATTCAACGGTCTGGTCTTTCCAGAAGGCACTCGATGGCCTTAAAAATGAGAAAGATGCCAGTGGCATCAGCGCCTATGACAGGATCATAGGGCATTATGACCCATCAGCCGGACTCGGTCAACTCCAGTACATGACCGAGGAATGGGCCCCCTATAACTTCGCAGAAGACGGGAACGTTTCCGGGATCTCTGTAGATATCCTGGAGGCTGTTTTCCGGAACCTGGGCGTAAACCGGACACGGGCAGATGTCCGTATCGTCCCGCTGGCAGATGGTTTCCGGGCGGCACAGAAGAATACCACTGTTCTCTTTTCCATCGTCCGGACCCCGGAGCGGGAGAACCTGTACCAGTGGGCCGGTCCGTTTACCAAATCAGGGTTCGTGATTTTCGCACCCCTGAAAAAGAATATTACCCTCAAATCCCCAGCTGACCTGAACCGGTACAGGATTGGAGCCGTGCGAAGTTCCATAGAAAACGACCTTCTTGCATCCCGCGGGGTAACTACCTCAGGCATCATCCCGGGTGCAGATCCCCGGGAACTCCTGGCAATGCTGGAGCGTGGGGAGATTGACCTTTGGGCGACCGGCAACCTTGCCGGGCGGCACCAGATGCAGATGACTGCTGCCAACCCCGATGCTTACGAGATCGTCTATACCCTGAGTGAGAACGAGTTCTACTTCATCTTCAGCAAAGACGTCCCGGATAACGTGGTCGATGCATTCCGGCAGGGACTCGATACGGTGAGGAACAAGAAAGACAGCAAGGGAGTCAGTGATTATGAGCGGATCATCTACTGCTATCTCGGGGTCGGCTGCACCCGGCAGTCCTTCACTGATGCCGCAGTGATGGACCTGGTCAACATGACATCTGCTGATATCGGAAGAGATACCCCCGCCACATTCCGCCACATCAATGCAGGGGATGCCCCATACCGGGACCCAACGAACCCTGCCCTCTATATTTTCGTCTATGACGAAAACGTAACCTTTGTGGCTCACGCGGACAACCTACGCCTTGTCGGTCTCAATTTCGCAGGAAAAACCGACGTGGCGGGTACGCCGTTGCACGACGAAATTATTGCCGGGGCGAAGAAGAACGGCACCACGTGGGTAGATTATGTGTACATCAACCCGGTGGAGACAAACCTCTATTACAAAACCGCCTATTGCAGGGAGACAAAGGGCAGTGATGGCAGGATGTATTACGTGTGCAGCGGTAATTTCAAGGCCTGTGATGGCTGAACCAGTATCAATATCAAATATTTACCGTCAACCATTCAGGTTTCTCTCAATTAAACGATGTACCAATACAATAAAAATCAGTCCTAAAACCGCTATTCTATCTCTCCGCTTATTGTTATGGTATAATCTTTCACCGGGACCTTCTTCCCAGACTTCTCCAGGGCATGGTCAACCACGTAACGGACACCACTGCAGCATGGTACTTCCATGTGGACAACTGTGATTGAACGTATATTGTGGTTGGACACGATTTCTGCAAGTTTCGTAATATATCCCTCGATATCGCTGTCCAGTTTCGGGCAGAATATGATCAGGATTTTTCCCCGGAGGAGTTCCTGGTGAAACCCCGCAAAGGCAAACGGGACGCAGTCGGCTGATACCAGCAGATCGGCATTTTCAAAATAAGGGGCTGCCGGGTTTAAGAGTTTCAGCTGGACCGGCCACTGGCGAAGCTCCGAGCTGGTTGTTCCTGGCTGCGGAGGGCCGGAATGTGTACCCCGTGCGATACTCCGTGCTGATGCCCCCGGGCATCCAGCAAAGTCAGGGTGACGGTGTTCAGACGGCTTCGGGGAACAATCTGCCGCTTTGTGGTTAGGGATAGCAATACCCTGTTCCTTGAGGTAATTGATTGCCTGATGATATAGTTCCGTCTGGCCATGACCTGCAAGATGTTTAAGATGGGCCCTGATTACCGGCTCTCCCTGCCTGACGATGGTATCCATTACGGCTTTCTCTTCATAAGCTCCCGCTTCCCGCTCGATGACCGAGATAGCTCCCTCAGGGCAGGTCCCGATACATGCCCCGAGGCCATCGCAGAAGAGGTCACTAATGAGCCGTGCTTTCCCATCGATGATATGCAGGGCCCCTTCAGGGCAGTCAGGAATACACTGCCCGCATCCTGTGCACCTGTTTTCATCGATACTGATTATTTTCCGCCTCACCACAATACTCCATCCGGTATATGCAAATTGATATGGCATACATGTTCTGGTCATGGTAATCAGGAAACCCGGGGTATTTGAAAAGTAACTCTGTCCATAGCTGATGAATGAACAAGGTGCGGATCCCTCCTGAACGCGGAGTGGGAATGGGCGATCCGTTTTCCTGCGGAATTCCAGGGGGCTCAATCCAGTACCTGATTTTTTTCTGCGACGTTATCCTGGTCATCAGGGTAACACTCTCAATTATTTCAAAAAATCCGGCATGTTTGTACGCCAGTAAAAATTGTAGTTGCAGGTTCTTTATAAATCGAAAAATTGCGGATTACGGTTTCCCGTACACAATTGCTCCGCTTACCGGGCAGACTTCTGTACATCGACCGCAAAGGTAGCACTCCCGCTTGGAGGCACCGTCCTCTGCAACATGGACCGGGCAGGTCTTCTCACATTTCCTGCACCCGATACAACTCTCTGTCCGTTTCAACCTGAACCTGCTTGCATGGGACAGGAGAGAAAATAATACCCCGTAGGGGCAGAGGAACCTGCAGACCGGCCGGTAAAGAAATGTCGATAACAGAATAATTGCGGCAAAGACAAAAAGCCCGGCTGTGAGGGTCAGGCTGAAAAAATCATATACACCGGTATATCCCATCAGGTCTACGAGGTATAAGCCCCCGGTGACGACCGCAATAAACACTGCGAACCTGATCATTTCCGGGATTTTTGTGTTCCTGATATCAATTTTTTTAAACGGGACATATGATGCCAGTTCCTGGAGAGTACCCACCGGGCAGATATGGCCGCAGAACACCCTGCCTACCAGTAGAGATGTGGCAACCACTACCAGGATACCTATAACCCCGGGTACAAGGAGCGTACTCCCGGTAGCAAGCCTGATAAGACCAATAAATTCCATCGGCATGATCGGTGAAAGGAACACGAAACCCGCGGCCGTGCTGAGTCCCAGGAGTAACATTGCTGTTGATCTACCCATATTCCCTGTTTTCCAGAGATATGCCACAAGTAGTATGCCTGCAAGCATGTAGACCAACGCAAAAGGCATCCCTGATACCGTGCCTCCCATCAGCACAAAGACTGCAATTTCCGATATTCCGAGCGATAACAGTGATGTGGTTGCCAGAAGAGGTCCCCTGGGGAGTGTTTTCATCCCCAAACGACCGGACCTGAAAACCAGGACGAGAATCGCGCTCACTGCAAGGAAAAGCAGGACCCCGAATAGTACCGGGCTGACATGAATCATGTCGAAAAATCCCGGATTAACGGGGACCCCCGTGACCTGGGCGGCCTGCACGGTATCCATCACCAGGGGAGTTACGGGTGGTGAGTCTATTACCGGGACAGGTGTATGTGTTGCCTGGGTTATGGCGGTGCGGGTGTAATCGCAGAGTGAATTTCCATCCATATCCGTAAATAAGAAACACCTGCCGGGGTAGATACACCCGCCGATTCCCCGCGGGCAAATGGCAGCACAAACCGGCTGGGCGAGTGTAATTGTACCAAGAATTCCCATAATGGCTGGTCCGGTAAATTTTTTCCTGGATAGCATTTTCAAGCCTGCTTTCGGATCTCTCTTAGGATCAATTATTTCAAATGTAATTTAAACATTACATTATGACATATATACTATACAATTTCATGCTGAAAAATATCGCCGGGAATATGGAAATCCAAAATTGGATGATGATTATTCTGCCAGCGCCAATCACAGATCGTTTCCGATGTCAAGGTGGTTTTCCAGCTCCTGGATGTTACCATTAATACAGCTCACATTGACATTTTTCAGGAGTTTCACGGATGACAACAGAGAGGCCTGCATTGACTATTGACCCGGGTGAAAAACTCCCTGTTTATCAGTATATTGGCCTGTTTCTGGTCCTGGTAGCTATCAACATCGTGCTGTCAAAAATAGCGGTCGTCTCGTTAGAGATAGCACCCGGGGTTTCGGCATTTTATATCGTTGTGGCATCCATGGTCATATGTACGCTCTGGTTCGGCATGTGGGGGGCAGTCGCAGCCTATTTCGGGTGTCTCATCGGGGCCGGACTATTATCCGGTATCCCCCCGGATGTCAGTTTCTACTGGTCGCTTGCAGATTTCTGGCAGGTCCTTATCCCGCTCCTTGCATTCCGGTTACTTCATGCTGATCCATCGTTACGCACTATGAGAGATATGGGGCTACTCATGGTCTTCGGGGTTTTCCTGAATAACCTTGCCGGGGCACTCTGGGGGTCTGTATGCCTGGCCTTGGGAAGGGTAATACCCTGGAGTGAAATTATTACGGTGATGTACGGATGGTGGCTTGGTAATTGTATTGTCTGCCTCCTTCTCGTTCCCCTTCTATTGTTCATCTGCACACCGTTTATCAGGAAACATCCCCTTGTTGTCAGAGAATACTGGCAGTAACATCCCTGGGGGAAACCAAAAAAAACAGCCCTTTTCCGGCCATGATTCAGCCCTGGGCCCTCCCTGCCAGGATCATGGTTCATGTCTTCAAATCGGCCGGGTATTCATTCATATGCCCGGGTCGCTGGTATGAAAGTCTTTCTTTCGGCTTCTTAGAAATCCTAAATTTTAAAAGAAAGAGGAAATATGGCAGCTCATGCAGGAGGGGGTGAACCCCCTCCTGTCCCACCCCCATTAAGATATTTTTTTAGAAGGGTTTTCTGAAATTCGTTTGAATTATTCGAGATTCCCGGCCAGTCCAGGCCCAATCCCAACCGGTGTGTCACAGCGGCGGGAGAAAGCCCCAAGAGCGTAAAAAAATTTTAGAGTTACCAGGATTCAGGGAGCGTATTGTTGTATTTTATCTTTAACCTACCAAGGTAGTCATTTTACCCTGCCATGACCCGTTACACCCCTTTGCG
>JBAXTR010000167.1:0-5523 GCA_037130095.1 Methanomicrobiales archaeon | reverse complement strand
CTAGCTATTTATGTAATTATAGGATGCAGATAATAATAAGATGCGGTCAGATGAACTTGTCGAATGTCATGTCCTCGTAATCGGGAGCGGCGGAGCGGGTGTACGAGCCGCTATTGAGGCCGACCAGTACGGTGATACCGTGCTTGTCTCGAAGACCATTGTGGGCAAAGGTGGGTGCACACCGATGGCTGAAGGCGGCTACAACGCCGTACTTGCAGAAAAGGACTCCTGTGAGGGCCATTATGAGGACACCCTGCGTGGCGGGGCGTACTTAAACGACCCCGGACTGGTCAGGGTCCTTGTCGATGAGGCACCTGACAGGATGGCAGATCTCATCCGCTGGGGTGCAGTCTTTGACGTGGACGACTGTTCGTGTGTTGCCCAGCGCCCGTTCGGTGGCCAGAGGTTCCCAAGGACCTGCTATGCCGGGGACCGGACAGGTCACGAGATGATGACCACCCTTACCGAGCGGTTGGCTGATACAAAGGTCGATACCTACCAGGAGATTTCGATCATTTCACTCCTTGAACATGAAGGCCGGGTTTCGGGGGCCATGGGCCTTGACCGTGATGGCGAGGTCATGCTGTTCCGTTCCGACAGCACGGTAATTGCAACGGGTGGAGGGACCCGCGTCTATGATATCTCGACAAATTCCTCGAGCGGTACCGGGGACGGGTATGCGCTTGGTTACCGGGCCGGTGCGGAGGTAATTGATATGGAACAGATCCAGTTTCACCCGACCGGTGCGGTCTACCCGTACGACGCACGCGGCAGGCTTGTTACTGAAGCAGTCCGTGGTGAGGGGGGCTTGCTTAAAAATAAGCTCGGGGAGAGGTTCATGACCAGGTATGACCCGGAACGGATGGAGTTATCTACCCGGGATGTGGTCTCCCGCTCAATTGCCACAGAAATCCTGGAGGGAAGGGGAACAGAACACGGAGGGGTCTATCTCGATGTGACCCACCTCCCTGCTTCCCAGGTAGAGAGCCGCCTGCCGGTGATGCTCGAACAGTTCCTGAAATTCGGGGTTGACATCCGGACTGAACCGATGGAAGTTGCCCCTACCGCTCACCATGTCATGGGAGGACTTCGTATCCGGCCTGATGGCTCAACTACCATGAAAGGCCTTTTTGCCTGCGGTGAAGTGTCCGGAGGCGTTCACGGGGCCAACCGTCTCGGGGGGAATGCCCTTGCAGAAACGCAGGTATTTGGGAAACGGGCGGGAGAGGCTGCAGGAAAAGCAGCAGTTCGCACAAGGGACCACAACCCTGCCCAGGTGGAGGCCGAGAAAAAGATGCTGGACGGGTACTTAAATGGTGGGTCCGAGCCTGCGAAAGTCTGGGGAAAACTCAAGCTCTCGATGTGGGAAGGGGCCGGGATCTTCCGGACCCTGCCGGCACTGGAACAGACTCTCTCGACAATCAGGCACCTCCAGTCACTGCAGTTGCATGCGAAGACCGCTGAAAACATTGTGGAATGCTGCACGGTCAGGAACATGCTTACAACTGCATCCCTTATTGTGGAGTCGGCACTCCTCCGCCCCGAATCCCGGGGGGCCCATGTCAGGAAAGATATTACACAGACCTGGACCCCGGAGACCTCTCCATTCGGACATACCTATCTGTCCATGAGTTGCAGAGGAATCGAGAAGGTGAGCAGATGAAAAAACTGACACTCAGGGTATCACGGTTCGATCCTAAAACGGATAAGTCACCGCACTTTGAGAATTATACCGTCGATGTGCATGAGGGTGCAAGGGTCCTCCACGCACTTCATGCAGTCCACGATGACTGCGATCCTACACTAACCTACCGTTATTGCTGCGGTACCGGGCAATGCGGGAGCTGTGCGGTCAGGGTGAACGGGCAGCCGGTACTTGCCTGCATGGAGGAGGCGAGGGATGGAATTACCGTTGAACCGCTTGAGATCCCAGTAATCAAAGACCTGGTAGTTGACCTGGTACCTTATATTAAAGAATTGCCGGTAATCTGCCCTGAAATGGATGCACCCGCAAATATGCCAGGGAAAGAACTGGTTGAGACCATGAAGCCGCTCCGGAGCTGCATCGGCTGCATGGCCTGCGTTTCGATCTGTCCTGCCCTTTCCGTTTCCGACTTTAAAGGACCCACCTCGATGAGGCAGGAAATGCGCCTGACTCTTGACCCCCGTGATACGAAAGACCGGGCGGCTGAAGCAGTAAACGGGGGCCTTTTCAGGTGTACAAGCTGCCAGGCATGCTGGAAGGTCTGTCCGAAAGAGATCCAGATCCCTGGAAAAGCCATTGAAAAACTCAGGGAGCAGGCACATTTCAGGGGCCATACCCTCCCACGCCATGCAGAGGTTGCAGACCTGATCAGGGAAACCGGGCGAAGTGTGACCTGGACCGAACCATCATTCCTCGAATTGACGGCAGAAGTCATGGAGCCCTATGGCCCGGTAAAAAGAACGGTCGGGTTCTTCGTCGGGTGCATGTACAACCTGCGTCTACCGCGGACTGCACTGGATGCGATCGAGGTATTAAGGCGGAACGGGGTCAGGGTAGTCATTCCACGTGACCAGATCTGCTGTGGTTCACCACTCATACGGACCGGCCAGACAGAATATGTCGATACGTTGAAGTCCCGGAACATCGCGGCATTCACAGCGCTTGGTATTGATACCGTTGTGACCATGTGTGCCGGGTGCGGATCAACGCTCAAGCATGATTATGAGACCCCGTTTAAAGTCCTTGATTTTTCTGAACTCCTTGCTGAAACGGGTTTCGGGTCACCGGCACACCTTGGACTTAAGGTAACATACCACGACCCCTGTCACCTCGCCAGGGGGCAGGGTGTGACAGAACAACCACGGGTGATACTCAGGAAAGTAGCCGACATCACTGAAATGCCATCTGTCTGCTGCGGGTCCGGCGGCGGGGTCAGATCAGGGTTCCCGGAAGAGGCTGCAGCACTTGGGGAATGCCGCGGCGGGGAAATTAAAAAGACAGGGGCTGAAGTGGTTGTCACCTGCTGCCCGTTCTGCGAGTTCCATATTGCAGGTCATACGGATAAACCAGTCCGGCACCTTGCAACTGTTCTGCTCGATGGTTACCGGGAAAAAGAAAAACCTTGCAAATAACCACTATTTTTTGAATTGTACAACTTTTGGTCCTCCAGATACATTTGACCATTTCCACACCATGCAATAGCGAACCCTGCCTTAAACGAGAAGCAGCAGGGACAGGACAATACATACACTCAACGGGATCGTAAGGTTATCATCGACCGGGGAGAACAGCTCAACAATTCCTGCGGTGATTGCTGCAGCAGCGGCCAGCGGAATTGACAAAGGAGTAAGCACAAGCAATGCTACAACCGTAGTACCCATCCCTGCAAGTGTACCCTCCAGGGATTTGGATTTCCATATCTTGTGGCGCCCGTAGTGGATCCCGACCAGGGTGGCCACACCGTCAAGGACTGCGAGGCAGATGATTGCCGGAATAACTACCTGCAGGGGGAAAAAGACGAGGACGAAAAATACACCGATTGCAAAATAAAGCGTTCCTTTTCCGGGCATGACATCCTTTCTCTCGAGCAGTAATACCACACGGGAAATAAGGGGTAGTTTGTAGCCTTTTGATATTGCGTCAGAGAGGATAAAACCGATAAAAATGGCTAATACAAATGCCATGAGGACCAGTTGCATATCAACCAGAGGGATGGCTATCGCGATGCTGAGGCCAATAAGGAGGTGGACACCCTTCCTGAGCACTTCATGCATTCTTATTTTTTATGATCCTGGAGGATTAATGGATGATCCTCCGGGATCACAGCGTATAACAGAGAATATTTTGACCGGGCGGACAAATAATCAATAGAGATGCCCCGTCAATCAAAAAATGAGCAAATCAAATCCTTCCAGGAAAATGTGAGTAGTTCCCGGGGGATTTACGGCGGGCCAGGGACGGATTCTTTTTCAAACGGGATACAGGACTTTCTGCCCGGACCGGTTATTTCTGATGATATCCAGGTTGGCGATTTGACGGTCCGGCGTTATTCGGCAGAGCTATGGACATCTGCACAGAGAAAGGCCTCATCCATCCATGAAATATCCTACCGTGCCTGTTTCAAGCCTCAGCTTGCAGGGTTTTTTATTGAGCGTTTTTCGGAGAAGGGAGACCTTGTGTATGATCCCTTCGGTGGGAGGGGGACAACCGTAATCGAAGCAGGACTCCTGGGCCGGCGGGTGGTGCAAAACGATATTAACCCGCTCACTAAGATCCTGACAAAGCCACGCTTTTTTGTCCCCTTTGAAAAGGCAATCAGCGAACGTCTTTCACAGGTCCCCCGAAATTATGACCAGTCACCCCAGATCGACCTTTCGATGTTTTACCACCCGGCAACCGAGAAAGAGATCCTTGCACTCCGTGAATTCTTATCGAAACACGCAGGACCGGGAGAGGAGGATGAAGTCAATGCATGGATCAGGATGGTGGCAACCAACCGGCTCACAGGGCATTCAAGTGGTTTCTTTTCAGTCTACACGCTGCCCCCAAACCAGGCGGTATCTCAAGGTGCGCAGGCAAAGATCAACATCAAGCGGCAGCAGGTACCACCATACCGGGATACCCACGAAATCATCCTGAAGAAAACAAGGACACTGACGCGGAACCTCACCCATAACGAGCGCGAAAGACTCCGTAACGCGGGTAATTCCGGTGTTTTCCTTACCGGAGATGCGGCATCGACACCGGAAATCCGCAACAATTCTGTACAGCTCACGGTTACATCACCCCCGTTTCTCAATATCGTCCAGTATTCGAAGGATAACTGGCTCAGGTGCTGGTTTAATGCAATTGACGACATCGCGATAGGGGAGAAGATTACCATGACCCATTCCCTTGACGTTTGGGTCTCCATGATCACCGGGGTATTCCATGAGCTGCACCGGATTACCCGTCCCGGCGGATGGGTCGCTTTTGAGGTTGGAGAAGTAAAGAAAGGAACACTCCGGCTCGATGAACATGTCATCCCTGCAGGTATTTTTGCCGGGTTCCGGTGTGAATGCATCCTGATCAACCAGCAGGAATTCACGAAGACTTCAAACATCTGGGGTATCGGGAATAACAATTCCGGGACGAATACGAACAGGATCGTGTTGTTCAGGAAAGAATAGGGAGAAACCGATCTGATCAAAATGACATGGGACACCACCCTTTATTCAGGAGGGGAGTGCCATGGGGGTTTCTATCACCCCACCCCTCTTTTTTTTATCTGTTTTCTGGCTATATTTATGGACTTTATTGGTTTCCCGGCAGTTCCCTTTCAAAAAGCCCGGGCATATGTCAGGTCAAGGGACGCCTTGCCGAGCGTAATAGATGAGATTGCGTCGGTGAGAACTGGCCCTGTAACCTTGCTGGCGTCACCTGGAAGACTTGGCGGACCTGATAGTGCAAACAGGGTAAAGGTGTAGACCTTGTCCCCGGGACCCACCGAGCAGGGAGGATCATAGGTCATGATCGTCCCATGGTTGCCCGTTCCAACG
>JBAXTR010000166.1:0-5541 GCA_037130095.1 Methanomicrobiales archaeon | reverse complement strand
GCTGATCGATGTTCAGCCAGATACCGGTACTGGGACCATTGCCATTGTCATCGTCCTGGCCCTTATTGTGATTGGGGCGTACCTCTGGCACAGGAAGAAACGGACTGCGGACATGAAGTGATGGTTTCCATGACTTTTTCCAGCCCGGTAAAAAGGGTTCATCCCAACGGTGCACCTGCAGTCGTTCTATCCTGCATTTTTCTCGCACTTCTGCTCTGTTGTACCCCTTGCCTTGCAGTCGGCTATATCTACCTTGATACCGGCGAGCAACCAGCACTCGCTGCCCATGCAGACGGGGAGACCCGGTACTACCCGGGTGATACGTTTGAGATGACCATTACCCTGAACAACAAGGGCAGGGACACCGCAATGGAAGTAGCACCACTCCTGAAACCCGGTGCCTATGACCCTAGTACTGCCCTTGGGGTGATAGTCATTCCCCGAATACCGGAAGCCCCTGTCACATTGAAAAGCCTGCCGGTAATGGCAGGGGACATAGGTTCCTGGGACCAGGTGCCGGTGACAATCCAGGGGACCGTTCACCAGAATGCCTCGCCGGGGATCTACGCAATCCTCTTCGATGTGACCTACAACTACGTGTATGCAATACCCATGACTGGGGCGGATTTCACCACGTTTACCCCGCTCTACCACGGGAAAGCGCAGGCCCTTCCGGTCCCGTTCCGTATCCTGGGCGAAGTCAGCCCGGCAATAATCAGCCAGAGATCAGAGAATATGGTACCCGGGACCCAGGGATACCTGACTGCTGTGATCAAAAACATCGGTTACGCGACCGGAAACGAGGTCACGTTCAGCATTGTACCCGCTGACAACATCACGTTCCAGATCGTGGATGAGAGCGCGTACCTTGGGAGGTTCGGTCCCGGGGAGATTGCACCTGTCAGGGCGAGGATCGCAATAAAAGACCATACCAGTGCCGGTTCGTACCCTGCCACCCTCGAAGGACAGTACCGAGATGGTAACGGGGCGGTCCGGTCAACCCCGCCAGTCCCCCTTGGTATTACCATTTCAAAGGGGGCGGTTATTGAAACGGTAACAAAAAATATGACCCTCGGACCTGGTGAAACAGAGACGATAACGGTAACGTACGTAAACAGCGGGGACACTCCGGTGATAGATGCAGTGGCCCGTATCATCGGGAACCAGGTAATCGACCCTGTAACTGATACGGCATCGCTTGGATTTTTTGCTCCCGGTGAGACCAAAACCGCACAGTTCACCATAACCGCAAAAACGTCAGCAATCGCAGGAAAACAATATATCGTTGATACCGATGTGAAATACCGGGACAGTCTCGACGCCCTGATGCTGTCAGACCAGATGAGTTTTGGTGTTGATATCCAGTCCCCTGCCGGTATAAAGGCAATAACCCAGAACCCGGTAGTACTGGTTATTATTGCAGGGGTACTGGCAATTATCGTTTACGCCGCCTGGAAATTATGGCGAAATAGAGAATAAGGCCGGCCTACCCTGGAGGGGCGGGTTTATCCGAAAGTCCACCAATAAGGGCCAGGATAGCGGGCATGACTACGATGGCGCCAAGCAGGGAGAAGATAACAACGATTACCGTGGCGAGCCCAAACCCTGCGATAATTGGGAACGATGACAGCATGAGCGCCGAGAAACCAGCCGCAGTCACGAGACCTGATACGGTTACGGCTGTGCCAATCTTCCGTACTGCCTGCATGATAGACCCGATTCTGTCCCCTGACTTCTGGTATTCCTCCATGTACCGTTCCATGATGAGGATGGTATATTCAGACCCTACCCCGATGGTCATGGAACCGAGGACTGCGGTCAGGATACTGTAACTCTGACCAAGTGAGACCATGGCAAGCGGGTTCCACCCGATTACACAGATAATCGGAACGAGCGGTGTCAGTGCCACTACTTTCCGGTATACGAGCAGCAGGAATATAAAAATCAGGACAAAACCGAGAAAGGTCATCTTGTCCTTGTTTTCTGTTATCTGCTGGGTCAGGATTGTATAGAGAGTGAAATCCCCGGTCGGGGTTACCTCTGCGCCAGGCGGGGGTTCGAGCCATGCAATCTCCTGCACGATGTTATCTGAGAACGCGACCTGTTCATTGATCCCCATGGATATCGTGTTGATCGTGATCACAGACGTCGTATCATCAAGCTGGTACAGGTCCAGCTGTCCGGGAGGGATTGTTGCGAGGACCGCGTCGAGATCAGCCTGGTTGACCGGCAGCACCCCGTTGTTGTACGACCTGACGAGGGCAGACATGCTGTCAATGCTGGATACCTGGTTGTAGTTTGCGATCAGGTCGGTACATAACCGGTCTGTCCACCAGATACCATCCACGGTCTTTGCGTCAATTCCACGGAGATACAACGGGAGCGGGGTAAGGGACCCGGCAACAGACTGGACCTCGTCAGCAACCACCTGTGCAGGCAGGTCAGGCGGCGCCATGGTGTTTTCAGAGGCATCGACCGGGATCCCCCGATCAACGACAAGTCCGGCTGATGCAATTATGATTGCAACCAGGACGATCGGGGCTGCAAATTTTATTACACGGGATGCAATCCATGTGAGGCCTACATCATACACGGTCATAATACGGTCAGCGATGCCGGTCCCGGGCGGTTTTGGTTCATACTTCAGCAACAGTGCAAACGCCCCGAAACCAAACAGGGAGGTCAGGTAACAGCAGACAATCCCCAGTATTGAGACCAGGGCAAACGTCTGGATCATCGGGATAGGGGTGATAAACATCGCGAAGAACCCGAGGGATGTCGCACCGAGCGCAACGAGCACGGAGGGGCCGGTCTTCGTGATAGTCTCGGTAAGGGCGGTTGCCCTGTCAGTGCGCCGGCATTCATCGTCAAACCGCGAGTGGAACTGGACAGCGTAATCGATACCAAGCCCGAGCAGGATCGGGAACGCAACAAGTGCCCCGTCGTTTGCCGGGATCCCGAGGAGGCCCATGATCCCGAATGTGTAAAAAAGGCCGAAAATTAAAAGGACGACCGGGAGGATCCAGAACCTTATCTTCGACCAGAGGAGATACTTGACAATAAGCATGAGCGCTATGGACCCGATGATCAGGACGCTGAAATTGGTAACCATCGCGTCCTCGAGCTGGATATTGAGCGGGGTGTTACCAGTTATTTCAACCGCTACCCCGGGAGGAAGGGTGGCCTCCCTGATCGTGGTCTCGACAAAGGGTTCAATTTCCTGCGAGGCGTCAGTGGAGACACCCTGGTCAATGAGGACGTAGGCCAGTGCCGTCTGCCGGTCGGGGACAAACTCCTGTCGCGTCTCCACCGGCAGGCTGTCAATGATCTCCTGCACTTCTGCACTGGTGCCCGGGATATTCCCCCCATTGCTCTCTGCAACGATATCAGCAATGGAGATAGTGGAGCTGACACGGTTGATCCGCCCGATCTGTTTTTCAAGGATAAGGAGGTCGTTTAAGAGTTCAGGGTCTGACGGGCTTGAACCCTTGATGAGAAGGATATAGGTGTCCTGCCCGTAGCGGTTATTGTACAGGTCGTAGATGATACCTGCCGGAGACTGCTTGTCCATGTACTCGTCGGACATTGTCTGGGAAGGAATGGCTGCCATAAAGAAGATGGCAATGACTGCAAGAATGATCATTATTGCCAGGATCGCTTTCGGGTAGCGGTTCACAACGCCCCCGATACCGCCAAACAGGCCCTCAACCTTCATCCAGGAGGCTCCCAATACCACTCTAGTTTTGGGAGAGGGTAATTATTTGTTCTCATTTGTTCGGGGACAAAAACGCAAGGGCGAATACGAAATTTTGAACAATGGGAAGCCATGTATACGATCTGTTCTTAAGGTTCACCAGATGTCACCTCGTGTGATATGGACTGGCCATTTCATGCAATACCGGCTGTATCACAATTTTCATCGCCAGTCTCACAAAAAAAGGATTAATCATTCACATGGTATAACAATTCGATTGTATTTTCGTGGTAATGTCTGGTAAGATCACCAATTCAGGGGTTTATCCGGCTTTCGTCCTCTTCAGTTTTTCCAGTATTATCGACCTGTTACGGCAAGCCTCCTGGTTGGCAGGGTCCTCTTTTAAGGCTTTTCCAAATTTCGATAATGCTTCGGTATCCCGTCCGAGGTGAATGAGACAGGTCCCCATCTCGTTGAATGCCTTTGCAAAGCGTGGAGCGGCGGTAACCACCTGTTTCAGGCGATGTAATGCAACTTCGTAGTTCCCCTGTCTTGATAACTCTACCGCCTGGCGGTAGGTAAATTGTGCTTCAAGCGGAATTTTCCCCCCATTGAACTGCATCCCAAACCCCCTTGCATACCACGAAAGGCTATCCTAAAAGTCCGGTGGTAAATTCCCATTTCTTTCTTTGGTACATTAATATTTGCGCAGCGGGTACGCCGTGCAATCAATGGATAAATAATTCAGGCATCATAACTACCTTTTCCACAAGTCCAGACGGATTATTTCACAGATCTTCAGCTACAATCCATTCAACAGCAATACCAGAAATCAATGGAACAGATACTCAAAAAAACGCCCAACAGCGCATTGGTACTTTCAATGATCAGAACTGCCTCCAGAACTCACCGGGATTCTTCCGGCACGTCCTCTTTAATTGCTTTCGATACTACGAAAAAAGCGAGTAGCAAGATAAAAAATACGATTATTACCTCTATTATTAGCGGGACATAAGGGGCTATAAAATGAGGGACGACAAAAACCGCAGCTAGTATGATGATAATGCCAAGAATGATCAGCCCGATCCTTATGACAACATCGCGGTTTCCCATTATATTATGATTGAACACTCAAATGTGATATATACCTTATCCAGAGGATGAACTAAAAAATCAATCTGGTAATACTATTCATATGTTAGTCAGGTGATGGGGAATTGTGCTGAATCAGAGCAGGGTTATCTTCAAATACATTTCCCTGCAACTTCCCAAGGCCCCCCTGAAATCAAAAAAAGGTTCATTCCTGGACTGAATCTGTTGCCAGTGTGAGGTAGTGATTGCTCCTTTGAAATAAGGTATTACCCTGTTCCAGATACGTTGAGGCGTTTGTGTAATCCTCCGACCGGGCAAAAAATGCACTTTTAGAGAAATAGTCACCGGCAGTTTCCACATCAAGTAATCCCAGGAGGAAATTTGTTTTCCAGGCCTGGTATTTTGGCGATACGTTCAGGCCCCGCATCTGGAAGTAATAATTACCCGCAAGGGAACTCAACCTGGCAGAATCGGTGCCCAATGAGGTGATATCATTGAGGGACGCATCATCTGAAATTTTCGATATCACCGGACTTAATGCCTTTCCCGCTTCTGCTCCAATCGATAATAATTCTGCGTCCTGGTAAGAAGATGAAACATTGAACGCTGTATTCACACTTGTCACCACCACCGGGACCGGTGATTGATATTCTATAGGCGGAGACTGTGAAATGCACCCTGCAAAAATAGCAGCAGCTGCGAGCAACATCAGAACCACACCCGGAAGAACAAAGGAGGGGGGTTTCATAGTATTG
>JBAXTR010000165.1:0-5576 GCA_037130095.1 Methanomicrobiales archaeon | reverse complement strand
ATCCCATAGAGAGACGTCCGTGCCACTTCACTACATTGAATACCACACTTCGCCATACTACTCAGCAAAGATCAATCTTTGGGTCGCGAGATGGATGTCAATTTCGGTGGTTTTGTCCCGATCAGCACGGTAGACTGGAGGGGTAAAGCGGTATGCACGGTATTTTTACGAGGGTGCCCGGTACGGTGTACGTATTGCCATAATGCCTCAATCCTGTCAGGGAAAGACTACCGGCCGGTAGAAGAGATCATCGGGATGATCAGGGCGTCCCGGCTCCTTATCAGCGGGGTTGTTTTCTCCGGTGGTGAACCAACCATGCAGGCCGACGCGTTGATTTCACTTGCTGGTACCGTGAAAAAAATGGGACTTCTTGTCGGTGTACAGACAAACGGGGTGTACCCTGATACCCTTGAAGCCCTTATCGGAAACAACCTGGTAGACCGGATTGCGCTCGATATCAAGGCACGGTGGCAGCGTTACGATAACCTGTTGAAAGTGCCCTGCGTCAGCAGTGTTCAAAGATCACTTGAAATATGCAGGGCTGCCCGTAGGAGTGGCAGGCTTTCAGAGTTCGAAGTTGTAATTACCCTGTTCCGGGGATACGAGGACGAAGTCCCGTATATCTCCCGTGAATGCAGCGATGTAGACCTGGTAATCCAGCAGGGTGTGCAGGGTGACATTCCCCCGTTGTCATGCAGCGAGTTAAAAAAGATCGCAGACCAGCTCAACAGGCCGGTCAGGATCAGGACCCGCGAGGGAGGTGAAATTTCGTATGAAGGTAGTAGGGATCGTTGGATTGCCAGCGAGCGGTAAAGGTGAATTCTCACGGATTGCACTTTCTTTGGGTATTCCCGTGATTGTTATGGGTGATGTGATCCGAAAGGCAGTCCAGGATGCCGGCCTCCCGCTGACTGATAAGAACCTCGGCGAAACAGCCGGGCGGATCAGGGCTGAAAATGGCATGGATGCGATCGCCAGGCTGTGCGTTCCTGAAATCAGGACCCAGGAAGCCCCACTGGTGATTGTTGATGGGATCAGGGGTGATTCAGAGGTCCAGGTATTCCGGGAGAGTTTCCCTGGATTTGTTCTTGTCAGGATTGATTCACCATTCGCGACGCGTCTTGGACGGATCGCAGGCCGGGGACGGACCGATGATAACCTTGATGAGGACGCATTAAAAGCGCGGGACGAGCGTGAAAAGGCATGGGGCCTCTCAAAAGCCCTCGAGGGTGCGGATTACCGCATTGACAATGACGGCAGCCTGGAGTCCTTCATACGACATGTTATGGGACTCCTGGAAAAAGTACAGGAGTCACCATGAGTATTACCCCGTATTTTTCCTCGTCTGCAAAGGTCTGGGACTCGTTTGAATGGGTCTACGGGATACCTGATGCAGGGTACAGCGGATGGGAGATCGTTGCAGACGGCCGGTACCGGCTCGATAACCCGGACAACAGGAAGGAGATCCGTGAAGCAATCGCGAGCACCGGCCTTGGGATCACGGTCCACGCACCCTACGGGGACCTGAACCTTGCCACCCTGAACCACCCGATATGGGAGGAGTCCATCAGGCAGGTCTGCGTCTGCGTGACGAATGCAGCTGAATTCACGGACCGGGTGACAATCCACCCCGGCTACCTCTCCCCTGTTGGAAAACTCCTCCCTGAAAAAGCATGGCGGCTCCAGAAAGAGGCCCTGGTCCGGATCGGGAAGGTCGCGGCCGAATGTGGTGTAATTGCCTGCCTCGAAAACATGATCGGGGTCAGGGAGTTCCTTTGCCAGAGGCCCGAGGAGATCCTCGGGATGACCGAAGGTATCGAAGGGATCGGGATCACCATAGATTTCGGTCATGCGAATACTGTCGGCCGGGTGAAAGAGTTTTTACCCCTCCTACCTCATGCAAAACACCTCCATATCCATGACAACCAGGGAGTATCCGATGAACACCTTGCACTCGGGACCGGGACAATACCGTGGGATATCGTCGGCCCTGCAGTCCGGAAGTCCTATAACGGTGTTGCCGTGGTAGAAGGAAAGTCCCTCGAAGAAGGAAAAAAGAGCCTTGCGGTATTCACGGGGTGGTTTGTATAGCCGGCGAGACATTGCAGGTCTATTTCCTTGGCACTGCCGGGGCCCTTCCTACCCCGCAGAGGAACCCCCCCTGCTTCATGATCAGGAGAGGGTCCGATACTCTCCTCTTTGACTGCGGGGAAGGTGCCCAGCAGCAGATGATGAGGGCGAGGACTGGTTTTACCGTAGATGCCATTTTCATCACACACTGGCATGCCGACCATTTTCTTGGTATCATCGGCCTTGTGCAGACGTTGTCATTCAACGGGCGGAAAGAACCGCTGACCATTTATGGCCCGGAATGGGTGCACGAGTTCGTTACGGAACTACGTCATCTCTGCCGGTTTAATGTGAAATTCCCGGTCCTGTCAGAAGTGCTCGTCCACGGGGTGTCCATACCGTTTGAAGGGTACCAGGTGCGGGCGTTTGCGACCGATCACGGGATGGAGAGCCTCGGGTATGCCCTCGTGGAAGAACCAAGGCCCGGGCGGTTCGACCGTGAACGTGCAATTGCACTCGGGGTCCCCCCGGGCCCCCTCTTCGGGCGTCTCCAGCGGGGTGAACCCGTGAGCATCATGCAGGGTGGTGTAACGGTCAGCATCACGCCCGAACAGGTGATGGGTCCTCCCAGGCCGGGGAGGACTGTGGTGTATACAGGGGACACGCGACCGGTGATAAAGGACCTCCTTTCAGTAATTGACCACGCCGATCTTGTTATCCACGATGCAACGTATGATGACGCAGCACTGGACCGGGCAAGGGAGGTCTTTCACTCGACTTCTGGTGAGGCAGGGGACATTGCTGGCAGGTTGTCAGCAGAAACGCTGGCCCTCGTACATATCAGTTCCCGGTATACCAGTACAGCAAGCCATATCAGGGATGCAGCGAAAAGGTTTTATGGTAAAGTAATCGCTCCTGACGATCTTGATATGTTCGAAATACCGTTCAGGGGATAAACCTGTCAGCTGATATTCGTTAAGTTCGCCGGAACTGCACCGGGATTTGCAGGATTGGAATAACGAGGATGTCGCATGGAAAATAAGGATGAAATAATTGTATACCGCCTGGGTGCAACGTGTGACCTTGGCGACGTGGAAGAAGGGAAAACATATGCAGGGCGTGTGCAGGGATTCGCCACGTTTGGGACATTTGTCCAGTTGAATGACCGTGTAAAGGGGCTCGTACACAAGAGCAACGTAAAGACTGATCATAAGGAACGTGAAACGATACTCGTCCACGTGAGGGCGATACGTAGTAATGGCAATATTGACCTTGAAGAGGTCGTCATACCGGTATACCAGGTGCGTTCTATTGAAAAGAAGAGTACTGCGGTGCTTCTTGCAGAACTCGGTAAAAAAATCGGGCGGACTGTCCGGATCGAAGGGGAGATCGCACAGGTCAAGCAGACCAGCGGACCGACGATCTTCACTATCGTTGATGAGTCTGGGACAGAAAATGCCGCAGCTTTTGTAGAGGCCGGAGTCCGTGCATACCCCGAGGCAGAGCTGGGTGACCTTGTCCGTATCGTCGGCGAGGTAATGCAGCGGAACAACCAGCTGCAGATTGAGGTTGACTCACTGTCGGTCCTCACCGGGCCCGATGCCCAGGAAGTCAGGGAGCGGATTGACAAGGCACTGGACGTGCGTTCAGAGCCGGCAGATATTCCACTCCTTGTTCCAAGCCCGGTCCTTGAGAAACTCAAGCCTGCGATGAGGAACATTGCCAAGATCATCAGGAGGGCAGTTTTTACCTCCCAGCCTATTATTCTCCGCCACCATGCGGATGCGGACGGCATCTGTTCTGCCGTGGCAATAGAGCAGGCAGTTACTGCACTGATACGGGAGTCCGGAGGAGATTTCGATTCGGATTACTTCCTTTTCAAACGGGCCCCGTCAAAAGCTCCGTTCTACGAGATAGAAGACATTACGCGGGACCTTGATTTCTCGTTAAAGGACCATGTCCGTTTCGGACAGAAAATGCCCCTGATCCTCCTTACCGACAATGGGTCAACCGAGGAAGACCTGCCAGCATACCGCATGGCACAGGTTTACGAGCTCCCGATTGTTGTCATTGACCACCACCACCCTGATGAGATCGTAGACCAGTTCCTTATCGGGCATGTGAACCCCTATCATGTCGGAGGGGATTTCGGGATTACTGCCGGGATGCTCGGAACAGAGGTGGCGAGGCTCATCAACCCCGCGGTTGAGAAGAATATCCTGCATATCCCTGCAATTGCAGGTGTGGGTGACCGGAGTGAGGCACCGGAACGAGCGTTGTTCCTTGACCTGGTAAAGGACTCATATACCGAGGACGAGTGTAAAAATATCGCACTTGCGTTGGACTATGAGCAGTTCTGGCTCCGGTTTAACGACGGGCGTGAACTCGTAAAGGATATCCTGAACCTGACCAACAACCCTGAACGGCACAAGAAACTGATTGCCCGGCTGGTTGAAGGGGCCAATTTAATGATCGAGGACCAGATGAATGCCAGTATGCCCCATGTTAACGAAAGGCAGCTGAAAAATGGTGCTTTACTGTTCCTTCTCGATGTCGAGATACATGCCCACAAGTTCACCTTCCCGCCACCGGGTAAGACCTCAGGTGAAGTGCATGACAGGCTATGCAGACAGCATGCCGGGAGCCCGGTTGTTACCATTGGATTTGGTCCGGACTTTGCAGTCCTGCGTTCCAGGGGTGTCATGATGAACATCCCGAAAATGGTCCGGGAACTGAGGGACGAGCTCAAGGGTGGCGGCATCAGTGGCGGGGGACACCTTGTCGTGGGGAGTATCAAGTTTGTCGAAGGCATGCGGAACGAAGTGCTCGAAGCGCTTGTGGCAAAGATCGCGGAAGCTGCAACCGGTTCATAAATTCCGGAATATTTTTTTCTTTTCCCTGTTGTTTTCTTATCAATGGGCAGGCAATTGCTCCCGTTAACAGGGTAACGGTTTAATACTGGTTATTGTCGCTATCCATGCCCCTGGCCGCCTGGTACAAAAGTCTGTAAAATTCGTTCTTTGTCGAAGTACTGTTCATAAAAGACCCAAAATTGTGGGAAGAAAAATAGTTATTTATATATACGAGAGGAATTTATAGCTCAATATCTCTGGAGGTGAGAGATTTATGTCGTCTACACGACGCATCGCCGATAAATACAACGAGACCCAGGCGCGTATTATTACATGCCTGAATTCGGGTGTCACCAAAGGCAAACATTACTTTAAGTCAAAATATATTGCGAAGGAGCTCGGCCTCTCTTCTAAAGAGGTTGGCACCAATATGGCAATTCTCTCAGAGATTTGCCAGGAGTTATCAATTATTCGCTGGAGCTATTCGAACAGCACGACCTGGATGGTTAAGTCGCGGTCGGCATACTAATAAATCATTATAGTCTATTTTTCTACGCTTATGACAAAGGTTGCAGAAATTGAATCCAAAATTGAGTTCATTGCGGATATCAATGAATGTAAAGACTGCCTGATGTCCCAGGATGCCACATCTAC
>JBAXTR010000164.1:0-5607 GCA_037130095.1 Methanomicrobiales archaeon | reverse complement strand
TGATGTGATTACACATGGGGAGAATTCTGATCGTTGATGATACACTTTTTATGAGGACACTTCTAAAAAACATCCTGTTCTCCGGTGGACATGCAATTGTTGGCGAAGCTGGTGATGGGGATGAGGCAATTGAGAAGTACAAGGAGCTGAAACCTGACCTCGTTACCATGGATGTCGTAATGCCGAAAATGAATGGGATCGAGGCCTTAAAGGCAATAAAGGCCATGGACCCGAATGCGAAGGTAATCATGTGCACGGCCGTGGGACAGGAACAGATGGTTAAACTGGCAATAAAAAGTGGTGCGAGAGGGTATGTGGTAAAACCTTTCCAGGCACCAAAAGTGCTTGAAGAGATAAAAAATGTTCTTGGATCGTGACAATGATCCGTGTTCTTGTAATTGATGATTCGCTATTTATGCGGACAATCATTACTGATATGCTTCGAAAAGACCCTGAAATTGAGGTCATCGGGGTAGCCACAAATGGTGAAGACGGGTTATTAAAGATAAATGAGTTAAAGCCCGATGTTATAACGCTGGATATCGAGATGCCGAAAATGGATGGTATCGAAGTGTTAAAGCATAGAGCAACAATGGAGCACCAGCCAAAAACCCTGATGCTCAGTTCGCTCACTTCCCAGGGTGCCCTGATGACAAAAAAGGCGATGGCTTACGGTGCTGATGACTTTATGCTGAAGCCCAAAGACCTGGCGCGCATAAGAGGTATATCGCAGGAACTAATAACCAAGGTTAAAAACCTGGTCAATATTGCCTATGTGTCAAGGAAAACAGAACCTCCTGCTGAAATTGCAAACAAAATTGTCCTTATCGGCTCCTCTGCTGGTGGTCCTCCCATGCTGGATGTCCTTCTATCGTCTTTTACAACGACGTTACCCGCTGCCATTATGATTACACAGCATATGCCGGAAGGAGGATTTACTGCTGCACTTGCAGCACGGCTCAACCGGCTCTCCCCAATGCCTGTAAAAGAGACCGAAAACGGTGATGTACTCTCAAGTGGCCAGGTTTATGTGTCGATGGCCGGGTATCATACCGTCATTTCCAGCATGATTACCCAGTCAGGGGTTAAAGGTGGAAGGATAATTCATTCAAAGGCACCTCCGGAACATAGCGTACGACCTGCGGTAAACAAGACTTTTACGTCAGCTGCAGCTGCTTTTGGTCCACTTACCGTTTCAACGATTTTGTCGGGGATGGGAAGTGATGGTGGGGATGGTACCCTTGCGGTGAAACAGCATGGAGGTACGACCATGGTCTGTCGTGAATCGGATTGCCTTGTATATGGAATGGCCCGATCGGCACTCAAACTTAATTGCGTGGATTCAGTATTACCACTCCGTACAATGGCCGGTGAGATCACACGGGCTGTCAGGGCAATGGGGGGTTAACATGTCTGAAATGGATACATACCGGGCACTCTATATCGCCGAGTCGAGAGAAAATCATGAAACTATTGTAAAAAATCTCCTGGTACTAGAAAATGGACCTGATGAATCAGCCATCGCAGAAATATTCCGCTCCGCTCATTCTCTGAAGGGTATGTCAGCGACAATGGGGTTCGGGCATATGGAGAGGGTCTGCCATGCGATGGAAGACGTGTTCCAGCTGATTAGAAGTGGCCAGCTGGAAGTCCATCAGGACCTTGTCGATCTTCTCCTTGCAGCATCGGATGATATTGAACAGATGCTTGATGATATTGAGTCCGGAGGGCCGGGAACTATTGATCATCTCGATGAGCGTGTGCAGGCGCTCCGTGACTGGGAAGCTGATCAGCCTACCCCGGGTAGAACTGGTGTCGGGTTCGAGCGACCGGAAAATATAGTAACCCAACCTTCACAAAACCGCAATGAAGCCCTGCTGGAGGAAAAAGAAGGCCAGTACCAGATGCTGATACGACTCCGGGATGATTGTGATAGCAAGAACCTGAGGGGAATGCTCCTGCTCCAGAACCTGGATCAATTCGGAACGGTTATCCAGTGCATCCCTGACCGGGTGATTATTGAAGATGGAACATTTGACGGCACAATCAGGCTGGTAATCGTGAGTGACGCCGGGATTGATGCCTTAAAAACAGCTGCATCGGTTTCTGATGTTAAGGAAGTCCTGTTCGGACCTGAAATAGAACAGGTGGAAACCAATGTGACCCCAGGTCCTGCAGGTGCAATCAAACCCGATATTAGCCTGGATGTGGTTGATGCCGGGATTGAACATATTCCCGGGGTCTCAAAACTGGTGAAGGAAGAACGTTCGGATAAAAGCCGTGAAGTCAAGAATATCCGCGTGGATATTACCCGCCTCGACCAGATGATGAACCTGATAGAGGACCTGGTTATCAACCGTGGCAGGCTGGCGCAGATAGCCAGGAAATTCCAGATAAAAGAACTTGATGAAACCCTGAATATGGTCGGGCGTTCAGTATCTGACCTCCAGAACCTGATGATGAATATCAGGATGATCCCCCTGTCACATATTTTTAACCGGTTCCCACGCACGGTCCGGGACCTTGCCCACAAGGAGGAAAAAGAAGTTGAGTTCACTATTGAAGGTGGTGATACAGAACTTGATCGCAGCATAATGGATGGGCTAAACGACCCGTTACTGCACCTGATCCGGAATGCGGTGGACCATGGGATCGAAAAACCGGAAATCCGTGTTAAAGCAGGGAAGCCCGGTAAAGGGACATTAAATCTTATTGCCAGTCGTGACCGGGACAATGTCGTTATTGTTATTGCGGATGACGGGGCCGGTATTAACAGAGATAAAGTTGCAAAAAAGGCAATCGAGCGTGGATTGATTACTGATCAGCAGGCTGTTGAAATGACTAATGAAGCGGTGTATGACCTCTTGTTCCTGCCTGGTTTCTCAACCGCAGAAAAGATCACCGATGTTAGTGGCAGAGGTGTCGGGCTTGATGTAGTCAGGACAGCGATAGATAATCTGAAAGGTACGATCAAGGTTGAGTCCACCCCTGGAAAAGGATCACGGTTTGAACTGGTCCTGCCCCCGACGATGGCAATCGTAAACGTGTTAATGGTCCGGATTAACAACCGCCGCTGTGCAATTCCGGTGAATAATGTTGTGGAGGTAGCCGGGCTTTCTGTGGGCAAGATACATCATATCGGGACTCAGGAAGCAATAATGATGAGGGACGAAGTATTACCACTTGACCGCCTTGATGATATGTTCGGGAAGTCTGGTCAAGCTGAGATCCTGGTAGTACTCCAACACCAGAACAAAAAACGTACAATTGCTGTGGATTTAATCGAAGGCCAGCAGGAAGTTGTTATTAAACCCCTGAGTTCAATGATCGGAGGGTGTCGTGGAATAAGCGGTATTACTATTCCGGGAGATGGGGAAGTGGTACCTGTGCTTGATGTAAATGCAATTGTGAAGGAGAACTGAGATGAAACTGACACATGTACAGACAGATGCGCTTCAGGAACTTGGAAATATCGGGGCAGCACACGCTGCAACAACCCTTTCCACGATGCTTTCGTCAAATGTTTCGATGAGTGTGCCAGAAATCAAAGTGATTGATATTTCTGAAATCTACAAATACGTCGGTGACGAGATAGCAGCCCTCGTATTGTTCCAGGTTAATGGAGAAGTAAAACATGGGGGGTATCTCCTGTTATATATCGCAAAAAATTCAGTAATCCGGCTTACCAATGCAATGCTTGGATTAACCGATATGGACCGTGAACTTGACGAGATGGATGAGAGTGCCCTTCTTGAGGTAGGGAATATTATGGTTTCAGCATTCCTTGACGGCACGGCTGAACTATTGAATATCATTATGTTACCTTCTCCCCCTCAGCTTGTTATCGACATGCCTCATGCTGCAATTGAAAGTATCATTGCGTCTCAGGACTCAGTTGATATTGACGAGGTCGTACTGTTCAAAACAGAACTGGTAAGTGATGCCCATAACATCCAGAGTAGTATTTTCCTCTTTCCGAACCACCCGATGCTTGAGGATATTATCCGAAGGCTTGAGGAACTTCTCAATCCCCACCCAACGTGAAGGAAATCCTGTTACTATGAATCTAATGCCCCAGGGAAACGATACAGTCATAATCGGCATTGGTGAGTACCATGTAGGTTCGATGCCAATGGCTTCAATCGGGCTCGGTTCATGCGTTGGCCTGGTTATTCATGACCGGAAGGAAGGATATGGGGCCCTTGTTCATATCATGTTACCCGCATCCCAGGGAAAATCAGACCGCCCGGGAAAATATGCGGACACGGCAATAGAAGTTCTGGTGAAGGAATTAACAAAGAATGGCAGCTCCCCTGCTAACCTGATTGCAAAAATTGCCGGCGGGTCAGCAATGTTCAAGACATTTTCTGGTAATTTAAATATCGGAGAGCGGAATGTCGAAGTTATCAGAAAACTCTTAAAAGATAATAACATCCCCCTTAAAGGTGAAGATGTCGGTGGATGTGTCGGTCGCACTATTTTCTATTATCCAAAGGAAAACGGTAAACTGGTCGTAAAAAAGGGCGATGGAACGTTAAGTGAATTGTAGGGTTATGTAACGGGGAGAATCCCCATGTATGATATTTTCACGATAACCTTTCTTCTCCGGATATTCTGGTAAAAAGAATTTACATAATAAATACGGCAGCTGCTATAACCGTTGTCCACAGCCCGCTTTTTTCCCCCTGTGCCGACTGGCATGTATGGGTGGTCCTGAATATTTTTCCACTGGCCATGTAGATCTGTTCGCGTTCCTGCCATGCCTGGTTGATATCAAACTCTATTCCGAATGTTGTCGCAAGCATTGTAGCCGCAAGGTCTTCTGCATACTCTCCCGTCTGTTCTGAAGTCTCTCCGTATGCGTGGTGCTCAGAAAGGTAACCATATTCCTGTGTATCTTTGGGAAGCGCAAGACCTATTGCTGCAGATATTAAGCGGTTTGGCTCATTCGTCTCATTCTTTGCCATTACAACATAGGTGATTTCACCTGCCTGGAGGAGCTGGAGACCTTCTTCAACCGAGAGCTGTTTACAGTTCGGAGGGAATATAGAGGATACGTAGACGAGGTTGCATTTTTCTATACCTGCTTTTCGAAGGGCCAGTTCAAATGAAGCAAGGCGATCTTTATGCACCCCGAACCCACGTGTGAAAAATATTTTTTTCGGAACAGCCATAGAACTTTTTTGGATTTCTGTGGTTTTTAATCTTTCTTTCCTAAAAAACCTGGCCGGTCTTAATCTGTTATGTCACTACGGCAAAATATCCCATAAAATGAGTCAGAAAAGGTAATTTCCGTAATGTTAAGGTATGGAGCAATAATTCCCGTTAGTCCTTATACGCCAGATGAAAAGGAATCATTTGGACTGTGTAAAATTCCTCAATCATTTTTTGTTTTCATTAGATCGAGGAATTCTACACACCTTTTCATCCAATATTATTTTGTTATCTCATAACTTCCTAATCGCCAAATTGAGAATGCCCCAGTCATAAAAACACAAGTTTTTCATAACCTACCTTGATATTTATTATATTGGTTCCGCGTGTTCGCGATTAAATTTAATATGAAAATAAATGATTCAGCGGCTCACCTCTCGAAATTTTTGATCA
>JBAXTR010000163.1:0-5637 GCA_037130095.1 Methanomicrobiales archaeon | reverse complement strand
TCATTATAACGCCGAAGTAGATGAGAATAAGGAATATCCCGATAAGTTCAATCAGCACAGTTGCCGAGAGCTGGGGAAACATTGCGATAACTAGACCAAATACCATTGCGACTAAACCGAGAAGGACAAATGATCCCCACCTGAGGTCATTGACCTGACCTTCCATAACAACATCGTTTGACATAATATTACCAGCTTAAATTTCATAAACTGCGATATATAAATATTCCGCAAAATTTTGTTATATTCGTTCAAACTTCTTACAGGCTGGAAAAATAATGGTTTTAATAAGGTTATTGCATGGGTAAAAACCGGCCCTTGTGAAAAAAAGTTGTTCCGCCGTAATGCCATGAGACATTGAGAACTTGCTTTTCAAACTGGATTTCGATATCATATGGACTTATCCTTCTGGGAATTTGGTTATTTTCTCACTCGCTGATCGGCAATTTTATCATAGCAAAAAAAGATCTCATTGATATATGAAGAAAATACTTGCGCTCGTTGGCGCTATGCTTATACTTACTATTCTTCTCACCGGTTGTATCAGCCAGCCAGTTACTACTGTACCTGCAACAACCCCGGGTCCGGCAGAAGCACCGACCGGGACACCGGCGGCAGGGGCTACGGGCTCCTCATCATTTCCCACCGGGGTGAACTGGCGGTTGTTTTCATATAGTGATGGAAAAGGTGGTATGGCCAATATTATTGGAGAGCAGCCAGTTACGGCCCTTTTCAGGGCAGACGGGACCGTGACCGGCTCCTCAGGTTGTAACCAGTACACTGCCGGTTACACAACAGCCGGGTCTTCGATCAGGATCACCATGGGGATCTCAACAATGATGGCCTGTGCCCCCACAGTCATGGACCAGGAGTTCCGTTACTTCTCATTGATGGCGAACGCAACAACGTTTTCCGTAAATGGCGACACGCTGTTGTTCTTCGATAAAACCGGAAATGCAATCCTTGCATACAACCGTCCCGTGGATACCCCCGTTACTTTGTCAACACAGGCACCGGTTATTGGTACATGGGACCTGTTAACCTATAATAACGGCAATAATGCGATGGTTTCGGTACTCCAGGGGAGTAATATTTCTGCGGTTTTTGCACCCGACGGAAAATTAGCGGGTGTATCTGGTTGCAATAATTATACCGCCCTGTACACGTTGCGTGGTACAACACTCGGGATAAGCCAGGTTAAAAGCACAAAGATGGCCTGCGATCCTGATGTCATGATGCAGGAGAACCAGTACCTGGCATTACTGGCCAAGGTGAATACCTACGAAATGAAGGGGGACCAGATGATCCTCTATACGGTATTAGGTGAAAAAGTCCTACAGTTTAAAAAAGACCAGGTAAGTACAGCTACTCTCACACCGAAACCAACCGCATCACTGTTCCCGAGAACACTTGTTGGGTCATGGGCCCTGAAATCATATACGGATGGAAAAGGTGGTTCAATCCCGATCATTGCGATCGCCCCTGTCACAGCAAAATTCCTGCAGGACGGTAGCCTTTCCGGGTCTTCCGGATGCAACCAGTATTCAACAACGTATTCAACAAGTGGTGAAAGTATCAGTGTCAGTTCGCCTGCTATCACCCTAATGGCTTGCGAACCTGATGTAATGGCCCAGGAAACTGCCTATCTCACACTCCTCCCGAAGGCGGGGAGATTTGTGATATCCGGGGACTCAATGACATTATACGACTCCACAGGGTCTATCCTTCTGAGTTATAAGGTCCCCTGAGGATCTTTTTTTTAAGAAATATTATTTTTTAAAAAAGGTAGTGAAAAATTCCGAATGAGAATTTTCAATTCTTTTAATTGGGGCGCTACCTTACCGTTGTCATACTGGAATTACCCAATATTTGCCAGACGTCATAGGAGTAATGCCGGAAAAGGCTAACTGAAATCCGGTTAATTCAATCTATTTTCTCCCTGGATTATAGATCTACCCATATTTTATGCCCAAATGGCAAAAATGGCCCCTTGAAAAACAACGGCAACAATTAATAGCTGCTAATTCCAGTACGAACCACTCAAGGAGTGAGTTGTTATGGAAAAATCACGACCTCTTGGTGTTACAATCCTAGCCTTTCTGGCTATTCTTGGTGCGATCAATGCGTTAATCTACACATTACAGATGTTACATATCCTCCCGGTTTTCATCGGGCCGATCGCCTTCTTCGAGTTCAGCCTTATCGGGGCCTTTTTCTGGGGCCTGTTGTTCTTCATCTGGTTATGGGTATTCCGAATGTTATGGGAGGTCAATCCACAGGGATGGATGTTTATGACGGTGCTTTCACTTCTAAACCTGGTATTCGGGATAATCAATGTGATCGGCGCATCATCATGGCAGGCAATGGCGCCGATTATTATCGTCAGCGGCCTGGTTTTCATCTACTGTATGATGCCTGGCACAAAAGAGGCATTCGGCGTCCCCCAGTAGGATCGCACCGGATCGTATTTCAAATTCATATTTTTGATGTTTATCAGTACAATCCTGGCCGCTGGTGGTTCCTGGTTTTTTGCTATTGACAGTACCTGGTCGATACCGGATTGTATTCCGGAAGAATTCCCCAGTAACCGTAATCCTGGATTTAACCGGTTTATAAGCCTGGAATGAGGTTCATCGTGATAGAAAAAATGGATATGGGTGATGCAACGTCATCAGGCCGTTATTACTACCACGATTTTAATAAAACGCTACGGAACGGTTATGAAAACCTGATACTTACCGGGCACATATCGAACAAAAAACCACGGGCATCAATGAGCTTATTAACAATGAAAAATGATTGCTTGTAACGTGAAGAGTATGAAGGTTGTTAGCTGGTTATTACTAATTTTTCTAATCGGAACGTTTGTGTGGAGTTGTGCAGGGGCGGAAATATCGGCTAATAGCACAGGATATCTCCAGGTTTCATCCACTCCTTCCGGTGCAGCGATTTACCTGGATGCAGTGTACCAGGGGATCACTCCTGAACCAAAAGGGTTTATTAATATTACCAGCCTGAGCCCCCGTGAATACAGCCTTGCTCTTAAGAAACCCGATTATCTGGATTATATTTCAACCGTGAAGATTGTGTCAGGAGAGACTGTGAAAATATCAGCAACCCTCCAGTCAGCGAATGTGACGCCCCAGGAATACCCTGGAAACCCGGTGGTAACTGGAGTAATAGTAATAATCGTTGTCCTGGTACTGGTCGGGTTCGTTGTCCTGTTCATGAGGAGGCGGAAGAAACCAAAAGGACCCGAGAAAATTGAGCTGGATTAATTATATCAAATAAAGCAAATTTTTTTAGGAATTGACCGGTTGAAATTTTTTCCCCTAAATTTTTTTAATTACACACCGTTAATGGCGCGTATTTTTTATCAGGCCTGGTCTATGAGATGAAAGGAACATTGCAACCGGGATGATTTTTTGCACCGCTCCGTAAGGATCGGCATGGACGGACCAGGAACATATGTCCGGAAGTGTAATGCAAAAAAGTAAGTATCACCAGACTGACAATGAAATATAGTGCCCGACAATCTCCGGACCCTTTACGTTGATGACGAACCTGGGCTCCTTGAAGTCGCCAAGATGTTCCTTGAGCAATCCGGAGATTTTTCTGTAGAAACGATTGAATCGGCAACTGGTGCATTAGAACTTTTGAAAAACGAACAATTCGATGCCATTATCTCAGATTACCAGATGCCGTGTATGGATGGCATCGAATTTCTGAAGGAGGTAAGGAATTCAGGGAATTCCGTCCCGTTTATCCTTTTCACCGGGAAAGGGAGGGAAGAGATCGTCATCCAGGCAATTAATAACGGGGCTGATTATTACCTCCAGAAAGGCGGCGATCCCACATCGCAGTTTGCTGAACTGGCCCATAAGATCAAACTGGCCGTTTCCCTAAAAAAAGCAGAGAGAAAACTATCCGACCTCGCCTCAATCGTGGAGAACTCCGATGACGCCATCATAGGGAAATCATTAGATGGCATTATCACGAGCTGGAATGCCGGTGCCGAAAAGATCTACGGTTATTCTGCTTCCGAAGTCATCGGAAAGAGCATCTCGATACTCATCCCGGCTGAGAAGGAAGATGACCTGAAGGAAATCCTGCAAAAAGTAAGGAGTGGAGAGCCGGTCTTCCATTATGAAACAAAACGAAAAAGAAAAGACGGGAGATCAATCGATGTCTCCCTGACCGCGTCACCAATAAAAGATCAGAATGGTTCGATTATCGGTGTGTCAACAATCGGTCGTGACATCACCCGGCAAAAAATTGCAGAAGAAGAACTCAAGATCGCATACGAAGTGCTGGAAGACCGGGTAAACCAGCGGACCGCTGACCTGTATGCTGCGAACATGCAGTTGCAGTTAGAGATCGAGACCCGTAAAAAAATTGAATCTGCGTTGCACGAAAGTGAAGAGGGTTTCAGGACATTAATCGAGAAAGCACCCGAGGCCATCCTCCTGTTTGACGTAACCCAGGACCGGTATATCGAGGCGAATGAAAAAGCCGAACAATTATTCGGTTGCAGTCGCCAGCAATTGCTTGACTACTGCCCCCAGCAGTTCTACAGTCCTGACCAGTTTGACGGGCTACCCATTCGCGAATCAGTGAATGAGCACCGGAAACAGGCACTGGCTGGAGACGAGCTCCTATTTGAACGGCGTATCCGGAACGCCAGGGGTGAAGACCGTGTCTTTGAAGTGCGCCTCGTTCATCTACCCTCTCCCAATAAAAAGCTGATCCGGAGCAGTTTTGTTGACATTACCGAGCGGAAGAAGACGGAAGTGGTGTTGCAACGCCAGTCACAAACGCTCTCAATCCTCAACGATATCATAACTGCAGCAAACAGTTCAGATGATCTCCCGCAACTTCTCAACCGCATCATGGAGGTATCACTGCACCTCCTGGACTTTGATGCCGGCGGGATCTACCTGGTAAATCGTTCCAAACGGACAGCAGACGTCGTCCACTCCAAAAATCTTCCCCTGGAATTCCTTGCTGAAATCCAGACGGTACCTATTGATAAGAGCCCCTATGACTCGATCTTTATCCGGAACGAACCTATTTTCACAGAGAATTATGCGAAGATCAACCCTGTCCTGTCGAAGAGGTATGGATTTCACTCTGCAGCCGTTATCCCCCTGCTCGCAAAAGGTGAGGCTATAGGGGCCATGAATATCACCAGCATGAGACGGCATGCAATCACTGAAGAAGAAAAACTGACATTGATCTCCATCGGCAATGAACTTCAGTACTTAGCTAATTTGCTCCCTCTCTTTTTGAAAAATCTGATTCCATATTCTCCAATTGTTTAATTGGGCTCATATCAAAGAGAGATAGTTTAAGCTTAAGTGAGTGACAAATATCATACCAAACTATAGTCCTGAACCGGGAGAATGGGAAAAATCGCGCATCAATAGTCCTCGGACCTCGTTTTAAAGGAGAACAATATCGCCAGAGTATAGCCAGCCAAATATTCTTCATCATAAAAGAGATAATCGCAAACAGGTATCGAATCGTAGGATTTCGTGTGCATGTCCTTGGTCGGACCTCATTTCTCATCCGGTAAGAAGATTCGATAGCAAATCTGGAGCTATAAGCATTACAAACCTTATCAGCATTCCAGCTCAC
>JBAXTR010000162.1:0-5644 GCA_037130095.1 Methanomicrobiales archaeon | reverse complement strand
TTAAAAAACTCTATTTATATTATTTGATTTGTGTGTGAAATGAATTAAAATTGATTTTACCTGGACCTAAAACCAGACAGGCAATACATTAAAGAAGTGGATTAACAGGTTTAATTTGATAAAGGACAATTTGGTCCGCCTGAATAACAACCAATCTGGAAATAATTATGGCAGAAAATGAATTTATAGGGCGATTCCTTGAAATAGACCTCATGAGAGGCATTGCAGTCATCATGATGGTCCTCTATCATGTTCTCTTCGATATTTCCTTTTTTAATATCTATGCCATTGATGTCACGACAGGGTTCTGGAAATTATTTGCCATGATCACGGCTTCACTATTTTTGCTGTTAGTAGGAGTTTCATTTACCATAAGTGCTGCAAGGGCTGAAATAACAATGGACAGGCAGAATTTTTTTATAAAATACCTGAAAAGAGGGGTATCAATCCTGTTTATTGCGGCCCTGATTACCATTGTGACCTGGTGGTACCTTGGCGAAGGCTATATTATTTTTGGAATACTGCACCTCATCGGTATTTCCATTATAATCGCCCCCCTTTTTTTCCATCGGAAATTACTGTCTTTGTATGGTGGTATCCTCGTTATCATAGTAGGAGTCCTGCTCTCAACAGTACGGGGCCCTTTCATCCTTCTTCCACTCGGGATATATCCGGCGTCATTTTACAGCGTTGATTATACACCGGTTTTCCCCTGGTTCGGTCTCGTCCTTATTGGGATATATATTGGGGAATTACTGTACCCGGACGGAAAGCGGGATTACACGCTTCCGGGATCGCGATATTATCATTACCTGTCTGACCTGCCGGGAAAGGCTATCACATTCCTTGGCAGGCATTCACTCGCGATCTATATCCTGCACCAGCCGGTGATTATCCTCCTGCTACATCCCCCATGGGGATGAACAGGTAACGAGCATTTTTATCAGCCTTATAATAAAAGGGAAATGGTCAGGACGACCTGAAAAAATGGGCCTGGAATTTTTAAATCCCGGAATTGGATTTTGGCAGGGTAAACACAAATTTCGCCCCACAACCGGAATTCCCCTTGATACGATCTTCAACCCAGATTTTACCACCGTATCGTTCAATAAGAGTTTTAGCGATGAACAACCCGAGCCCTTTGCCGCTGCCTTTTTCCTCCCCGGTCTGAAAGCGTACGAATATCACTGATTTCAATTCATCCGGTACACCCGGGCCTTCATCAGCTATGCTGATTTTCACAATATTATCTGGGCATTCCACAACCTGAATAACGATATGTACACCAGATCCCCCGAATTTTGCACTGTTCCCTATAAGGTTCGTCAATACTTCGGCAAGCAGGTCATCCGCCATGACCAGGGTTGTGCAACCCTCGTAATCAATCGATGCTGTAGGGTAATGCCGGATTTCCTGCTTGATCATTGAATCGAGATTAATCGCCTTGAAATCAAACTTTCTTTCCTGGATGTGACGTATGGTATCAAGGTTCCGAATGACCTCCCGACTTTTAAGGACCCCTTCAATCAATTTTCCTGCTACTTCCTTTTCCTTCCCTGAAAGCATTTCAGTGAGTAACTCACCATAACCGAGGGAAGCAAGGTTTGCATTATTGATGTCGTGTACCAGAATATCAAGGTAGAGATTAGCTTTTCTGTTGGCCTCGACGAGGTTATCGGAAAGACGGAGTTTTTGGACTGCACATCCAATCTCTTTTCCTATGGATTCAAGTACGACCCGGTCATCGCCTGCAAATGGCTCACTCGCAGGGCTGACGAGGCATAACAATCCAATCACTCTTGATTCGCAGCTGATTGGAATTATTGCACTCAATTGTTGCTGATTTAGTTCATTTTCACGTTGAGAATAGGTTGTGTAAAGCGCATTTCCGTGAAGTACGATGTTATTAAACGGGGGAGTAACAACCGGAATGTTCAATGGTAATGAAGGGATCGTGCTTTCTTCCCCGGACCGGTAAATGGCTTCGAGAATCTTCTTATCCTCGTCCAACAGGTAGATTGCACCTGAAGTAATAGGAAGTAGTTTCTTGATTTTTTCAAATGACTTATTCAGGAGGTCATTGACACTCATCGAATTGGAGGTGATCGTGATTACTTCATTTACAGTGGTCAACTGGTTATTCCGGCGTTTTAATCCACTTTCAGCTTCTCTGATAGAGGTGATATCCATGAAAGTAAAGACCAGGCGGTTTTCGGGCAGACGTGCTGCAGTAACGAGCACTGGAAATGATGTGCCCTGGCGAGTCCTGAAAGTAGACTCTACATCTGAAATGCTGTATTCTTTTTCCAGCCAGTCTATTGTTTTCTGAACAGTCGGAGAATCATCCCAGATGGAGGTCAGAGTGACCCCGGCAATATCTTTTAGCAGGTAACCGAGACTTGCAGCTGCACTTTTATTAACCTCTTCAATTACCAGCTCATCACCCCGAACAACAACCAGTATTACCCCTGACTGGGAACCGTTAAAAATTGCCTGGTAACGTGCTGCCTGCACCTGCAGGTTCCCGGACAGGGCTGAAACCACCACTGACACCGCTACGAGAACGTAAAAACTCGCTGTGGCGGTCGCATATGTCAGGGGGGCAAGATCAGGAAAGTTGAATTGTGAAACAAGAAGCAATTGCAGGATACCGATACCAACGGCAAATAATACACCCTTCTGCGGGAACCAATATGCAGCGAGGATAATTGGAAGGAAGAACAGAAGCGGGGCAAAAATTGAAACCCCGTTTACCTGGCCGAAAATATCAAATAACACTGCTCCAGCAGTGGTGATTCCAATAAAAAGGAGTTTAATACTACTTTTTTCCACCAGGTCAGTGGTTATCTCCATGATTTCACCCATCTATTGAGAATCCAGTTTTTCCAAGGGTAATTACAACAGATTTCACTGAAGTTCAATGGAATTGAAGCAATAATGCCATTCATGCTGATCGTAACTGCCCTATTCAATACCTTTCCCTGCCACCTTGATCGGTAATCTTCCCGGAGGGCTATATTTTCTCTTGATACTAGAATATGACGAGTAGCCTGATATAAATTACCTGTGTTCGGTTCTTAATTTTTAACCTGCTAAATTATTAAAAAATAAAAGTAAAAAAAGTTACCTTCTGGCTGATTTATTCTGGCCCCTCCTGATCAGGAGTTGGGCATGGTCGAAACAGCGCTTGGCTTCTTCGTACTTCCCGAGTTCCTTAAGACAGACCCCACGGTAATTCCAGGCATACACATGGTAAGGGTTCAGGTTCAGCACCGCGTCGAAACTTTTTATTGCTTCTTCAAATAGCTTTAAATCCCCGGTGGTCTTGCCAAGTTTTTCCAGCGCTTCACCCCGGTTATAATAGACTTCCTCGTCGCTCGGGTTGATTGCAATAACCTTGTTGAAGCACTGGATTGCCTCTTCATATCTTCCCAGCTCTTTAAGGCATATACCCCGTCCATTCCACGCACCTGCATGGCCGGGCTCAATTTCAAGAACTCTGTCAAAAGACTGGAGAGCTTCCTGGAATTTCCCATGTTTATAGTAAAGGTCAACACCTTTATGATACCAGGAATTCGCAGTTTTCCCAAACATACGGTCGAATAATCCGGGTGATGCTGCTTCCGCGGTACTGGCAGATTTTTCGGGAGAATCTTCGGCAGGAATCATATCCGGGGCTGGCCTCTCAGGTTTCCTGAATTCTGTGATGTCCCTGATCGATTCTATTGCTCCGATGATCTCCCCTTTAGGATTGTAGAGGGGTGTTGCTTTTGCCCACAGGACCGACGGCTTGCCCTTTGGTCTGGCATTTTCAGTCTCTGCAATAAGCATATCTCCCTCGTGTTTAATGATTGAGTAGAATTTCCTTCGGACATCTTCATCCGGTCTCGTAATCAGGTCAATCAGGATCGGGCGCCTGGTCCCATAAAAGGGAATCGAATATTCGTGGTTCCCTTTACCCATGATTGCTTCTGCTTTTACCCCGGTCATCTCCTCCATGGCCTTATTCCAAGAAATAACCGCCCCATTGACGTCGATCGCAAAAGTCGCATCAGGCAGGAAATTAATTATCTCTACAAGTAATTTTTCGGATGCCTGCAGGTTCTGCTCAACATTTCGCCTTTGGAAGGCCTGTTCTATCATATGGGAAAGTTCGGTGAACTGGGACTTTGGATCACCACCTTTCTGCAGGTAGTAATCAGCCCCGTTATTGAGTGCATCGATTACAACATGTTCCCGGCCTTTTCCTGTAAATATTAAAAACGGGGTATCATTGCCTTCCGCTCGCAGGATCTTGAGAAACATGATCCCATCCATCAGAGGCATTTCATAATCTGATACAATAACATCGAACTGACGACTTTTCAATATCCCTAGCGCTTCAAGCGCTGACCGGCATGTTTCAACGGTTATTGATCCTGATTTTTCAAGGTATAACCGTGTGATCTCGAGCAGGGCCGGTTCATCATCCACAAATAGGACTGATATCATCCCTCTTCACCCTCTAGTATTTTAATCCCTGATAGTCCCATGGGATCCCCCCTCCTGATGTAAGTTGTTACCGTGCTTATATATTAATTCATATTCCTTGCTCGGAAGTTGGCGCGATTATTGTTTTTATCTGGTTACATGAACAGGACATTGGGAAAAAAATCACCGGTACTACATTTCGATGAGAATAAATGCCACTTACAGGGTAAAATCTGGAATGTGGCATCGAAAACGTTATATCATCTGAAGGAGACAAAATCTGTACTGAAACTGATATGGTCCGGTTGACTGGTATCATCATATCATAATGCTGATACTCTTAAGATATGAATCACCGGCTGATACTCCCGGCATCAACCAACCAACGGATCATATCGTTCAGCTCATTCTGTAATTACACTAATTCTAACGACATCAGGTATTATTTCCGGCTACTGCTGAGAATACTAACATCTTCCTGATTACCTTTTAGAGATTTTAATAGAATGTTAATAAAAAATTTGAAATTTCTTCCTATTTTACAAATAATGGGACGCATTCAAACTTTTCAACGGAGAAAAGGCCCTGTATAGTCAGCCGGAGCTGTGGCATTACAGGGAGACAAAGAAATGAGAGGTACATAAACGGATCATTAATCCCACCCATCTCCCGGGTCGCCGCATGGAGCATTCCGAGCTGTTCAACTACCTCTTCATATAGTCCGGCAGACATGAGCCCGGCATTTTTAAGGGGTAACGCGGTAACGGTATCGCCATTCACTGCGACAAGTCCACCTTTCTGGCTGATAACTACCGCAATTGCTTTTTGAATCTCTTTATCGCTTGTCCCTGCAGCAATAATATTATGGGCATCATGCGACACGCTACCAGCTATGGCGCCATGATCGAAGGAAAACCCGTGTACAAGACCTGTCATGTTCATCCCAGGACAATACCGGCTGCAAACGGTTGTTTTAATAATATCCTGGTCATAATCTGGTAAAAGAGCACTTTGTATTTCAAATTGGAGTTCTCTGGTGATAATCTGGCCAGGAACAAGACCAATTACTCGTGCAAGCCCGTTACCATTAATCACAAAATCATCTGGTCCGGGTACGGTTGCCTGCATATTCGGCGGTGCAGTCACTGTTGCCGGAACGGACCTGGAGAGGATC
>JBAXTR010000161.1:0-5654 GCA_037130095.1 Methanomicrobiales archaeon | reverse complement strand
CGAATGTATTTTTTGACTTCATTATCCCGTCAAGAGTAATCTTCCGCAGATTTGCTTCCTGGGTCTGAACGGATACAACGTAAAATACGCATGATAACAGAATAATTCCTACGATTATCACTGATAGTAGTTTTATTTTGATGCTCGTCATGGTTAAACAGCCTCCCCTAGGACTTCCTGCGCTGCAGCCTTGATTTTTTTAATTTTTTCAGGATCATCCGGAGAGTCTTTGGTAAAAGCCAGCATAACTCCTGATTTAAGCCCGATCTTTCCACGGGTCGTCATCTTGTCCAAACCCTTTTTGGCAATTAGGTCATTAATTTTTTCAGATAATTCCCACAGCTGTCCCATTTGATCACCATACTTTGGATTAAAAATTTTTTTGATCATTTAAATAGCTATTCCATCAAGCAGCGATACTGTGACCCCTTTGTGAAAATCCCCTGTATTTTCCGGAACCGGCTAACTGAATAACCTAGGTATATTAGATTTCATTCTTTGATCTGACTTCGATTATCGCCCAGTATTTTAAGAAAGTTCAACGACAAATGTTTCCGGAAACTTGCGCGTTGTCCTACTCTGATGATGCGAATAATATGCTAACTCCTATTGAAAGTATATAGATAACTATATTGTACGTAAAATACGGAATCGGGTAAAACAATAAATCAATCATCCCAGGCCCCTGGAAGATAAGAAAAAGAGATGAATTAAAATTATTGAAATTCTAAAATTAAGGAATAGAATCTTTATTAGTAACTAGAACGCACCGGCCGGGATTAGTATCATAGAGTTAAACTGATTTGTGGAGCCCCTCCCCGTTCAGGTGGGTGGTAATCTTAAAACTGTAATCTTTAATTATTGGAATGCGCTATCTTGGTATAGCGAGTGTGTGCGGGCTGACGCAGGCTTCCGGGCCAGGTAAGGTCCAAATACCACACAGCGAAGTAAAGACATGCGAACAATCCAATGACCGGGAGCAATCCCGGTTCTCCGTGGGTGTAGTGAGTAGGTAACTGGCTTATACTCTTGAGCATCAGTTGCGGCGGTTCAAGTCCACCAACACCCGATTATCCACTTTTTCTGACCTTGGTTTGGGGAAATATCCCGGCCGAATTTAAACCATTTAAAATTTGGAATATAAGCAGCTAAAATAATCACAGTCAACTGTGTGTTATTTTAAAATAAATGTTAATTTTCCGGTGGGGTCTCTTCAAAAATCCTAACCGATTTTGGCATAATTCCAGGTCGTATATCGGTCATCCAGGACGTATATGAGAGAACATGGACATGATATTCAAGGTACCCCCGGATAAAATCAGAGAGGCCTTCACTGCGCCGGCCTAGAATGAGGATTACAAACCACTGGATGAACATCAAAATTCCGGCAATGAATCCATATACTGCCATAACAATCGCGATTGCGATGCTGTAAAATATACGGACAAGGAGTTCCCATCTTCGGGCATTATGCTCATAGGTAAAGAGCTGCTCCATTGTTTCTTCTGAGTTAGACATCTAAAATCACCTAAATTATAAGGATAGGATAATTGCTCTGTTTAAACAGGTCTTCTTTGTGTATTAATCCATTGCCTGAAGAATGATTTCGATTTGTATTTTCATCAAATGAGACTTTCAAATTAAGGAGTTGAACAGTTCGTTATTGAAGTCGGATGCCTTTTCACTGCTTCATAATCCAAGGAATTTAAAGAGTCCATATGTTAGAAAGGCAGGCCATAAGATCGCTTTTATGAGTCCGATAAATCCAGCCCATACTGTTGCGGAAGTAGTCCAGTAATAATACAATGCACCGAGGAAGCCCAGCCCATAGATTGCGCCTCCGCATCCGTGGCAATGCATATGTTTTTTCCATTTCCAGTTACCCATAGACTGATGCCAGTCTTTCTTACACTGTTCTGTTGTTTTGTCCTCAGTTTCATTCATCCTTTTAGATGATTATCATGGGAACAAGTTCAACTTATCTATGGGGCAGGGTTGGATGGATAGGAAGGAGTCTATGAGAAGGGGACTGTATGGTGTGGAATTGCCAATATTTTACAGTACTTCGTAATATCACCCAATTGCCGACAACTTGACAGAACCATAAATTGAATTGATCTGGAATTAACCTAGAAATAATAATATGGGTGATGTTGAAATCATCGACCTTACGCCTGACAATATTGCCAATTATGGCGTCTGCGGGTATAAGGACATAAAAAAACATGCAGAACTTAGGAGAAAGATCGACTGGTTCTGCCGGTACTATCCGGAGGGATTGCGGATAAAAGTCCTTTTTTCAAAAAACGATGGGTACCAGGGCATGCTTGAATATATCCCGGGAAAATTCGCCCACCGTCCCGTTGATTCGGCCGGATATATGTTCATCCATTGTATCTTTGTGGGTTTTAAAAACGAATTCAAAGGAAAAGGGTATGCCTCTTCCCTGATCGATGCATGTATTGACGAAGCAAAACATGCCCGTATGCAGGGCGTTGCGGTGGTCACCAGGAAAGGTCCGTTTATGGCGGATAAGGATCTTTTCATAAAGAAAAAATTTTCAGTAAAGGACAAAGCTGCCCCTGATTTTGAATTGCTTGCTTTGAAATTCGATCAAAATGCACCCGATCCAAAATTCAGAACGACTATGGCAAAGAACAGGGAGCGATACGCACAAGGCCTGACCATCATCCGTTCAGCCCAGTGCCCGTATTCCGAGAAGAACGTTACTGCCATCATGGAGACCGCAAGGAAAACATTCGGCCTTATACCCACGCTTGTTGACCTGGAAAATGTGGCTGATGTCCAGGATTCCCCGTGTGCTTTCGGGACATTCTGCATTTTGTATCATGGCGATATCCTTAGTCATCACCCAATCAGCAACACAAGATTCGAGAATATTATGAAAAAGATAAAAAAGTAAGGTTCCGGGAAATCAACGGACCGAAACAATCTGGAAATAATGATATGCCAGAATGACCAAAAATTTTGCAATAATGAGGGGGTAATCGCTGTTGATCAAAATAGCCAAATAAGACAAATTCAGGAATCCCCTAGCGATTTATTGCTACGCACCAGAAAATTTCATTCGGCAGATATTAATTATCAAATCACGATGAATTGTCAAAGAGAATTGATTTTATGGCTCAAATGGATTATTTTTTCCTGCTTCTCAAGTTCATATTAGGTGGGGGTATTATTGTCGGGGTAACATGGCTTGCACGGTATGTTGACCCAAAATATGGGGCTATTCTGGTTGCTGCTCCTATCACAACCACAATCGCATTTGTCCTGACGAACTATGAAGCAGGGCCAGTAATTACCCAGCAACTGGTAATAAATGCATTTTATTTTGCTATCCCAACCGTTTTGTTTCTTATATCGCTATATTTTCTTATGGATAAAGCCACCTTTTGGGTCAGCCTTATTGGGGCATTTATAATCTGGTTGGTAGGGGTTCTGCTATTAAACAGAATAATAGGTGGAGCACTCCCCATATAAGCATTCATTAAATTTTGCTTTGCATTTACGATAAAAATGCAAGGCCGAATAGAATAATCAAGGCAATTCCAATTATAAGGGTGGGGTAATCCAGGATCTCAATATATCGTTTCATAGGGCATGCATTCATTTTTTGGAATACTATGTTTCAACTTCTATGGGATAAAATATTTGATTGAAACACTTCGACACCTAATCCAATTTTTAAAATCGGCCATCCCGGCAAAGGTGTGCGGTTTGAGATAACTATTCCGAAGAGAACGCACTGGTTCCTGGGAAGTGTGAAAAACAAATAACAAATAAAATAATCAATTCAAAAAATGTTTTTTCCCGCCTTTCAAGGGCAAGTATAACCCTGATGCGGGAAAAGCGATATGGTAAGAGAGTAGAATTATGCTTTCCAGTATATTCTTAATATTGGGGTCAATGATTACCATTGGGTGGGGCATTGCTCATATCATTCCAACAAATCGAGTAGTAGCGGGTTTTGGCGATATTTCGAGGGAGAATCGGCTGATTATTACGATGGAGTGGATAGGGGAGGGTCTTACTCTTTGTTTTATCGGTCTTCTCGTATTGATAATCACATTAATGGGATTTTCAGGTGATCAGGCAGGACTGATCGTAATCTGGCTTGCAGCTTCAATGCTTATTGTTATGGCAATTCTTACGATATTTACTGGTGCTAGGACTTCAATAACTCCAATAAAAATTTGCCCTTTTGTGATTATTTTAGCGGCGGTTCTTATATTCATAGGGAGTGTTGTTTGATCCCGTCCAGAGAATGATTGCCTATCATATTCTTTGTTTTTTTAATTCCCGGTGTAAAAATGGAGTAGCAAGTTAATCAGAAAAGGACCTGATTGAAGGGGGGTAGCATTGGCAAGTGGATCATCTTCTCGCATATTCAGACGGGGCTACAATTATCTAGCAATCAGTCTTACGTTACAGAAACATGGTTTATTTGAGGAGAAACAATGGCAGCTGAACTACCAGACCCAAAAAAGGGCACATGCCCCGGTTGTAAAATGGAGCAATTACTTGTTCCCACGTGGACAGAGGACGCAGGGAAGTTACATATGGTTTGGAAATGCCCAAATTGCGGACATGACCATTCCGAATAATTTGAGTAATTGATGGTAAGTGAAACGTGGGCTTTTCGACTATTATTATCGTTCATAGTATGATATTTACAAATGAGACCAAGCCATGGAACCTGGCCTGTACGAATTAAATCGCTGATCGACGTCCGATGGAATAAGTTTTTTTTACCGGGCTCCAACCCATAAGCTCGGTCAGATCATCATAGTAGATGCCCCAAAACCCAGGGCGATGAAGGGCGTCGCGGGATCAGCAATACCCACGGAAACGAAAAACATTGTTAGGGGTTTAATCGGGAATACCGTAACAACAACTAACATTGACCCTGAAAGAACTCTTCATGCGATACAATTCGCGCATATCTATTAATACCATCATGATGAGTAAACCAACCATGGTATTAGAAAACAAAATTCTGGAAGTGATCAGCGGACCACACCCGGCTGCGGTCGCTACAATCGCCGATGGGAAACCTGCCGTACGGTTCATGGTGCTTGCAGGGTTCGATGATATGACCCTTGTCGGCGCAACAGGGAAACCAACGAACAAGGTTGCACAATTAAAGAAGAACCCGATTGCTGCCCTGTCAATCTGGTCTGGGAAGGAATTCTCTGATCCGTATGTCGAGATCATGGCAAAGTGTGAAGTCCATGAAGACCTGGCAACCAAGAAGAAATACTGGAACCCAATGTATGAAAAATTCTTCAAATCTGTTGACAATCCCGATTATGTCGTGCTTGTGTTCTCGGCGATGGAGATCAAGTACATATCTATGGGTACGATGGAGTCCGAGATCTGGAAGAGATAAGCATCTCTTCAACTCTTTTTTAATTCATGGGTCCATCTCTTTTGCCCCGGGGTAAAAATCAGTACCCTCCCTGGTCCCGCTGCCTTCAGGCTGGAACTCCACCGGCCATCCGTCGTTTTACCTCTTCTTTATCGCGATAATACATCCGGATGAGGTCAATAACTTCCTGGTAGTCCCGGATACCGTTCCTCTGCATCCAGAGAAGGAACTCGGTCCTGCGTTGCAGCTCGTCATAGAGCAGGTC
>JBAXTR010000160.1:0-5661 GCA_037130095.1 Methanomicrobiales archaeon | reverse complement strand
GGTACAACAAGCCAGGCCGGAATATCTTGTAATCAGAAACGCAGGACATCCCCTTAATATTCCGGCCTGCTCTTCTTTTATTTTTGGACTCCTTTGGGTGATGCCATGAGAAGAACACCGGACACGATCAGGCTTATCGCCGGATTGTCCGCGATGGCATTTCTTTCACTTATGACTCTTCAAACCGCAACATGGTATGGTCTGCCCGATTCCTGGTCGGTTGCAATACCCGTTGTCGCAGGGGTATTTCTCTGCTCGGCAGGAGCAGTGCTCGCCAGAAATTACCGGATAAGACCTGAACATTCCTCAGAAGAACAGATTCAGTAGTAGCGTACGATCAAAAATTGTCCGGGGCATTGGTCTGCCCCGTTCCTTTTCAGGTGATCTGTATTTTTTTAATGCACCGCTGACCAGGACCATATCAAAAAATTATAAATGCGAAGGGTTTCGCCGAAAACCAGAAGCGTGGTAATTATTATGAAAAACAAGGTGATGTAATAATAATATGAAAGAGTGGATCAAGGGGACCCTGGGAATCGGTGTAATCCTCTGGCTTTTCGGGTATCTTACATCGATGGTGCTGTTTTTTTCGCCGTTTTCAAGTATCATGGGCTGGATTATTACTGCCGTATTCACCCCGGTTACGATCGTGGTTACCTGGTGGTGGTTCCGGACGAGGACCCTTATCCTTACTGATTATCTGCTGGTCGGAGGATTATGGACTGTAATTGCGGTTATTTTCGACTACCTGTTCATCGTCAAGCTGCTCAGTGCCACGTATTACGGTGCCGATGTGTTCGTTTATTATATCCTTACGTTCCTGATCCCTATCGTAGTTGGACTGTACCTTATACGGACCCAATCGAAGCAATCGACAAAACAGAATTGAAAAGGTATATGAAACCAGACAGATCTCCCTGTATGACCGTATATTTCAGGGTAACCACCTGATCTCAAAAACATTTTGAATGTACGCACAAAGAACGTACGTGTTCGCTTTTTGCACATTTTTTTTATTAATTCTGAAACAATATTTTGAGGATTTTTTTCCAAATCGCCCATTATTAACTGTGAGAGCCGACTGATTATTCTCTTTTCAGAATTATAATAATCATGAATTACGGTTGGAATAGAGAAAATCCCATGATGTGGCTTAAAAAATGAGAATATCATAGGAAATGGTTTAATACTTATCCACCGGGACCTGAAATTGCGCCACCAAAGATTGCAACGACTCCTGCAATAATCAGGGTAATACCCCAGTCCGTATTCCAGTAGATTACCCCTGCGATCAATGCGATGACCCCAAGGACAATCAGGCCGAAAAAGTTCATATGCTTTCCTTTTTACCCCAGTTCTGAACTGCCGACTGCACATGAGGATTTTTAACGTAGGTATACAGGGAGATCATCCCGAAGGCAATGGCAATTGCCGCTGCTGGGAACGGGCCGGTGAAGATTCGCAGTACATAATAGATGATCACGCTCATGACTACGATACCTAGTTCAACAAAATCGATGATATTGCGCCTGGCTTTCTGTAACAGCCCTGACCCCGGAGACATACACTACTATGGCACCCCAATAAATATATAATATTTCTTAAAAGTATATTTAATTAATATTTTCTATATATTAAGTGAAGATCTGCGGCATCCAGATAGTACCTAAATATAGTAGAATGAGCTTAGCTATGCTGAGCTGTGACAGCAGATACACCGGATGACCCGAAATCATTATCACAGAATTCAGGGCGCCGATTAGCAGAACGAACGGATAGACACTCTGATACAGGACACTCCCCGGATACGGAGGGGCACCCCGTAAATGCCAGATGTCTCTTCGCTGCACAACAAATAATACCAAAATTAGATGCCTTTTCCAAAGAAGTCGAAGGGGTAAAGGCTGCCCAGGATATCGAATACCTCCACCGGTTACGGGTTGCATCAAGACGGCTGCGGGTAGCCCTCCCCCTTCTTGCCGACTGTTATTCTGAAAAAAAATATCAGAAATGGACCGTGGAAATTAAAAAGACAGCCGGGATGCTTGGAGAGGCACGGGACCTGGACGTGCAGATCGAATTTTTGAAAAAATACCGGAAACTCGTTGCCCGAAGAAGAAAAAATGTGGATTCCACCCCGGATCAACCGGAAAATCCTCTCGAAGGAGCGATTAGTTACCTGCTGAGCGGGGTCCGCAGCCGCAGGACGAACCTTCAAAAGGATGTCATTTCGACTCTCAGGAACTTTGAAAAACAAAAAATCATTGAAGAAATCCAGTCAGCAGTAGCCAGGAGACTGTCTCCACCTGGTACGAGGCGCAGAAAACCCTCCATGCGAGGGATCACGCCAATGGCGGCAGATCATATCGGGAGAGAGATTACCGACCTTATCTCCTATGAGCCCTGGGTTGTGTTCCCCGAAGCGGTTGCGGAACATCATGCAATGCGGATTGCAGCTAAAAAACTCAGGTATACCCTGGAATTATATGCACCCCTGTACAGGCTCGGGCTTCGAAAACACACCCGGCGGATTGCAAAATTACAGGAGATCCTCGGAGACCTCCATGACTGCGATGTATGGATCGACAATGTAACGCGTATTATCTTAAAGGAACGTCTGCAGGAAAGAAAACCCGGTGATTCACGGAGGCCGTCCCCTATAACCGTTACCGGTTTCAAGATGTTCCAGCATGACCGGGAAAAGGAACGAAGGGCCGTTTATCGCCAGTTTTCCCGTTACTGGGCATCTTTGCGGCAATCAGGGTATTTTGAGGGCTTGAAACGCGATATACTTACGCTCCAGAAGAGCGAGTATCAGCCTGTCCCTGTTACTTCAGAAGATGAGGCCCGGGTCATAGTACACAACGTTGCAACTATCTACCCCGGGGGATCAGATCATTCGGAACATGTCACACACCTTGCACTCATGCTTTTTGAGGCTTTGAAGCCGTTACACAGGTTAGATGACAGAAGCCGTTTCCTGCTGGAGTGCGGGGGAATCCTCCATGATATCGGTTGGAAAGACGGTAAAAAAGGGCATCCCTCCCGGAGTGCGGATATGATTTTTTCCGACAGGACGCTCCCCTTCAATCTTTATGAGCGGGGCGTTATCGGGCTGATCGCTCTCTGGCACCGGGGACCTGTTCAACCGGAGTTGTCCGGATATTATCAGCTTTTTTCCCCCGATCAACAGAGAACAACCCAGGTCCTTGTAAGTCTCCTCCGGATCGCCGATGGTCTCGACAGCACGCACAGGGGCCTTATAAGTTCGGTATCATGCACTATTACACCCAATGAAGTCGTATGCGTGACAATTGCACAGGAAGATGCAGGGGATGAAAAACGAAGGGCACTTATGAAGGCAGACCTGTTCGTGAAAATTTTTGAGAAGACTATCGTTTTCCAATAAGCTGATCTCCACCTGTAACATGGCATTCCAGTGCGTTCATGGGCCTATTTTGGCTTTTTTATGAATCCTTTGCTATCTTCCTGAATTTACCCATGGGGATAAATATTTCAAATCGGGCCCCGACACCAGGTTCGCCGGTTTCCCGTATGGAAACGTTCGTGATAGACAGGATTTCCCGTGTTAAAAACAGGCCGAACCCGTTGATTTTACCAAATCCATGTTTAAATATCATTTCTTTGTCTTTCTCAGGGATCCCAACCCCGTTGTCTTCATAGATGACCATGAGCCCTTTGTCAGTTTCACGAGTCGAGAGTCTTATTTCAGTAACATGCTGCCCATGGACAATTGAATTCCCGACAATGCTGCACAGAGCTTTTTCAAAGAGCGGATCGACAAAAATTTCAACGGGCTGCACATCGATCACCTGTTTAAGGGGCAGCATATCAAGATGGGAGATGGCATACTTGAATGTGATAAGAAGGTCCTGCCACTTGGCGTTCTTGATCCCAAGCTCCTGGTAGTCCCCGGTAAATTCTATCTGATACAAAATTGTTTTTGCTGTTTTTTCAATTTTATCAGTCATGAGTCTTATATCCGGCAATTCCTTTTTGTACTTCGATAACTCGATATAACCAAATAAAACGGATAACTGGTTCTTGATGTCGTTCCGGGTAACCGCACTCAGGAGCTGGAGTTTGTTCGTCACTGCCATGAGGCTGGCTTCGTAATTCTTACGATCGGTGATATTCCTTGCAACACAAAAGAAACCCGGTACTCTACCTTCTCCGATTTCCGTTTGCTGGGCACTCACTTCGAACGTATATACCCGGTCATCAGGACCAGTAATTTCTACTTCAAACATATGGGTCCCTTCATCGTCCGGAACCATTTCCAGTCCTTTCATGAGAAGAGTTTTAAAATCCTCCCGGGTTCCGCAGGAGGTAATGAACGCCAGCGGTTGACCAACAAACAACCTTGCCTGTAAGGTATCGGCGAAGTGTCTGAGCCGCCTGTTGTAGGAAAGAAGTATCCCTTCCGAATTGATTGAAAAGATGCAGTCATTTGCATTATTCAATAGATTAGCATACCTTGACTCACTTTCTGAAAGTTTCTCCCGGGACAGGTCAAGGGAGGACAGCATCATGTTTACTGATTGGGCTAGTGATGTGATCTCATCATTTCCCCGGGGGGTTACACGCTCTTTCGGATTACCATGTGCACCGATCTCCTGGACTTCCCGGTTCAGGCCGGTAATTCTTGAGATTACACTATATTCAAGCAGGATGAGGATTACGGCTTCAAAAATTATTCCGACTATCAGCAGGGACAACAGGATGTAATTCAGGGAAGCCTGCCCGTACTGGTGGATCGGTCTTGGGGATGATACTTCAATGAAATATGAAGGGGATCCACGTATATCTGTAAGAATATGGTATCCGGCGATTATTGAATCTGATACGGGTGTAATGGTTGTATCGCCATTCTCCATCTGGGAGGTGCTACTCCCTTGCGGCATTGAACCGGGCCCTGCCCTGTGGATGGTGACCTGGAGTCCAAGTACATTTGATATTTCCCCCAGCATTGTTGTATCGAGGTTCCGGCCAATGAAGACATAACCGGTTGTCGTATTGCCGTCCGGATTTTTTACAGGACGGACCGCAATCAACATCGGACCGGACTCAAGATTCAGGATACCGGATCTCTGCCCCAACGCAGATACCGGCAATTCCTCAACCTGGTTAAGAAGACTTCGCGGGGTTGGAAGCTGCTGCGATGATTCAAGACTGAAATATTTGTGGGCAATGACATGCCCGCTGGCATCGAGAATGACCAGCACATTCACTTTCGTGCTCGAAAATTTTTCATCCGGGTACCGGGCCAGAATTGCAGAGCTGGCCGGCGAAGTAAGGATACTACGGGTATCTTCCGACCCGGCCCATGCCTGTGCAACCGTATCGAGGCGCCCCGTCTGGTCCTGTATTACAATTAACGACCTGTTGACTTCATCCACCATCGACTGCTGTTCAACAGCCGTAAACCCCCCCATCACCTGGACCTGCGAAACGAGAAGAACTGCAATAAGGAGGCCTACAAATGTAACTGCGATGATTATGAACGTTAAAAACTGCAGCGAGTTTTTTTTCTTGTTCTCGTTTCTCTTTTCCTTTTTCATAGAATCAGCAGCGTCCGGAATCCAAAGATCAGTTGCTCATAACCTTGAACTTTATAGTAATTAGAGAATTCCAATAGAG
>JBAXTR010000016.1:0-16345 GCA_037130095.1 Methanomicrobiales archaeon | reverse complement strand
TATTTATGCAGGTGTTTAAGTGAACACTTGTGAGCACTCTTCGCACCTTCATAGTAAGTCTGCTGAGGTATACCGGAGGAGCAATAGTAATCGCAGGATTATTTGTATTGCCGTTCCTGCTGGTTCCTATGTTGGGCCCCTACCCCCTGGAGCCCTTAATTCCATTGATTTTAGAGCTCGTCATTATAAACGGGATTATCCTTGGAGGGGTTGTCCTGGTGATTCACGCTGAAAAATTTCAAAAGGATGCCAACGCCTGACAGGAAACAACGGATCGGAAAGCTAACCGGGAACATGAGGGATATTTTGAAGTTCAGTAATGATAGTATGCAGGAATACAAGATCGATCATAATGATCCTTCGGATTCACCGGATTCATACATGGAATACTATGAGGACATCGATGAGGAGGAGGATGTGGTGGTAGACTATGAAGAAGATTGCGGTGATGATTTTGATTAGTGCCTGTTGATGGTATATATCACTATATATTCTATATCGAAAAGATATATTTACAATTGTTTTCAATCTTCAGTTGAATGAGCCCAATTGAAACATTGCCCGGGATCCGGTTTGTTAATGTTAAAGCGGCCATGAATCCTGTGATTGGCCAGAGTGCAAAGCCCCTCAAATGGTCTGAAGCAAGGCGGGCTGCGATCCAACGGGATGGATCCTGCCGCACATGTTCTTCGAAAGACCTTCTTACTGTGCACCATTTCTGGCCACGGGGTACCGGTGGGGGAAATGATCTTGAGAACCTGGTCACACTTTGTGAAAAATGTCACCAGAATATCTGCTCAACGTGTACACGCGGGAAACATGCGAGAGTCCCGGGATGGGCACATTCCGAACATCGCATAAAAAGAATGAAAATCCATATCTCCCTCCGGGAGATTTTCGAGGACCGGTCCGATCGACCTGCAGAAAACGGGGTCCGGACCACCCCCTGGCTTGAGCCTGTTAATGCCACTCCGAGGAAAATGGCACTGCCATGGTACTTCGCAAAGGAGGTTATTATGGCGCAGGAAAACAAAATTCCCGAGGAATCTGTATGAAAATTGTAATTGCATGTTATTCCTGGAAAGGGCATACCCGGACCATAGCAAAGGAACTGGCTAAAAAGCTGAATGCAGCCTATATCGACATAGAACCCCTTGGAGACATAAGCCCGTTATCAGAAGGAATAAAGGCATTATTCGGTTTGAAAAGTGCCATAAAGCCCCCCATGGCTGATATGAAAAATTTCGACCACCTGGTGATTGCAACACCGGTCTGGTCACACAACCTCCCACCGTTTACCCGGCAATACCTGTCAGAATTGAATAACTGCGAAGGGAAACAGTTTTCAGTACTTGTTGAAATGGGTGGTTCGGGGGCAGACGGGGTCATTGGGAAGGTGAAGAAAATACTGGATATTAAGGAAATGGAATTTGTTGCTTCTGCAGTTACTATCGAAAAGGATGTGGATTCAAATAATGTTGATCCAATTCTTCAGGGACTTGCAGAAAAGATCAGGGGAACACAAAAGAATGAATGAGGTTTCATAGCAGATGATCCAGAATCTACCATTAATCCCAGGGAGAATAACCACGGGCATAGATATCCCTGAATGTGAATATCAGCGTAGCATTGAATTAGTACCTTGTCAGGTTAACGGGAGAGCTACCCTTGAATAACGTTATGATGAAATGCGATATGCATGTTCATTCAGTCTATTCAGACGACTCCAGTATCACTATCCGGGATATTACCCGGTTGTGGGAAAAAAGGGGTATAATTCCAATTGTATGTGACCATGATACGATCGACGGCTCCGTTAAGGTGAGCGCAGAACTCAGGCAACGGGACAGGGATATACCCGTGATCCTTGCAGAAGAAGTCCTTACTAGCGAAGGAGATATTATCGGGCTGTTTCTCAACGAAGAGATACCCCCGTCCCTTACGGCAGCCGAGACAATTGACATGATTTCTGCACAGGGGGCCCTCTCCATAATTCCTCATCCTTTCTCCACGCTCCGCTCCTCAACAATCATTCCTGCCGTGCTCGATTCGATCATCGGAAAAGTCGATATCATCGAAGGATATAACGGGGCCAGGATGAGAGCCGGGGAAAACCAGATGGCCAGTGAGTATGCAATAAAGCACAGAAAACCACTATCAGTAGGTTCAGACGCACACACTCCTCCGGAACTTGGTGGATGTTTCATGAACATGGACCCGTTTTACAGCCCATCGGAATTCCTGGCGAGTCTGTCAAGATCCTCCTTCGGGCCGATAAGACCAATGAATACTGTATGCAGTAGTTCCTACTCCCTTCGGAAATTATCGAATACCCTTAACCTTTTTCCCGCCAGGTAACTGTTGAGAACACTACGGGGGATTCTGATATTGGATCAGGTTTAAAACTAATAGTATTGGGGTATACATGAGTTTTCTTACTGCATTTGGGATGCAGCTTTCTCGCTCTCTCCCGGTGTCGCCAGCAACCCGATTATGACAATGGTGATCGCAAGAATAATGATAGCCAGTCCATACTGGTGAATAATCCCGATATCTCTGGGATTACCAACGATATTCCAGAATATCGTTCCCGAAGGAGTGGAGAAACGAGGGCTGACGAGGTCTGAAGGATCAACCGTTAAGAGGGAGTACCCGGGGATCATCAGGATCAGACCGATAAACGTAATAAAAGGTCTCATGGATTACATTGCAGCCATCAGGCGTCCCCTTGTCTTCCCTGATTCGTGGGAAATGTGCCCGGTATTTGCCTTCGGATCGGTAATAATCGCTATAAACACTTCTTTAGAAACAGGTACAAGGATAATTGTACCTTTGTGAAGGTCAAGCATAACCTGTCTGACTTCGCCTTTGTCAAGCTCATATCCAAGGACTTCGAAGTATCGTATCCCTGTAGAGGTCATCGCCCCGAGTGCATCAATATCAACTACTCCATGCCCTGTGCTCTCGATAACAAAGCCATCTCTTCCGACCACTGCTGCTACATTGACTCCCTTAATTTCAAGAAGTTCTGAAAGAATCGATTTTAACATGTTATACCTTTCCCTTAAGAGACTGGCGGATTCTCATGGCGTCCCTGCATTGGGGGTCTATACGGAGCACGGTGTTAAACACATCCAGTGCATCATGGTACCTCTGGATCTTTGAGAGCAGGAACCCCTTGTACATCATCGCCTCAATATAACTTTGATCGAGGGAAATTGCTATTTCGCAGGCATCGATCGCCTCCTGGTAACGTTTCAGCATGGCGAGGGTTTTACCCCGGTGGTACCATACCCGGGCGGCATCAGGCTGGAGTTCAAGCGATCGGCGATAAGACTGCTCGGCATCAGGGTATTGCCCGAGTTTCCGGAATAGATCTCCACGTTCGGCAAGAATACCTGCATCTTCGGAATTGATCCCAAGAGCAGTGCTATACGCGGCATCGGCTGATTCATACCTTCCGGTTTTCATGAGCATTTTTCCTCTCCCCCCCCATAATAAGGCATTTTCCGGCTCAATCTGTATTGCCCGGTCATATGCTGATAACGCATCGGAAAACATTCCTGCATTTTCATATGCTTGTGCGAGAGCGATAACGGGCTCAACATCACCGGGGCATCTGATAACAATCTCCATCAGCATTTCAATGGCATCCTGATATTCCCCGTTCCCGGAGAGATCCATTGCAATTCCGATGGATATTTCCGGTGCCTGAAGGGCCATAATCTCCGGTACCTGCACCGGAGACGGGCATATTGTTTCTTCTTCCGGTTGTTCAGCTATATGCCTTGGTACAGAAACGGGATTAATGGGGGATATTTCTGCAGGATTCCCCATTCGTTCAGAACAGACCTGATCTGAAAACGTTTCGATATGTTGATTTTCAGGAGTCCCGGGGGCTTGATTTGGTGTAATTTTTTCATTCCTGCCACGTTCCGGGACAAGATCTGCCCATCGCCGTGAATTTTTTTCCGTACTATCAAATCCGCGGACCGTGTCCCTGTTACCGGGATCGATCTCAAGCGATCTGGAATATACCTCCAGTGATTCATTGAATCTGCCCAAAGTGGCAAGTATTTTCCCCATCCGGTTCAGAAGCGTGATATTTTCAGGGTCCTGTTCCACGGCCCTGTATACCTCGTTCAGTGTCTCCTTCTGACGAAGGAAATTTTTCTCGGCCTGTTTTTTTCCGTACATCGCATCAGAATATCCGGGGGATAAAAGAACCGCCTGGTTATAACACTGGATTGAGGCTTCGTAGAGTCCCAGCCTGCTCAATGCGAGACCCCTGATATACCACCCCTCTGAATTATCCGGGTACATGGCAAGGGCCTGGTCGCACGACCTGATCGCTTCTTCATACCGGTGCAGGGCAATGTAGGAAAGACCCCGTAACAGCAGTGCCTTTGTGCACCCGGGGTCCAGTTTCAGGACATGGTCAAACAGCTGGACTGCCTCATCAAACCGGCCGAGCTGGTAGATGGCGTATCCCTTGAGCAGCCATGCTTCGGGCTTTTTTGGGGCAGCAGCGATGGCCTTGTCTATTTTATGAACAGACCCTGAATAATCCCCCGTCTGGACCAATTTCACGCTTTCAGATAACCAGAATTCCTGCCGGGTTCCGTTTTCCGATATTCCGGCCGGTCCCTCTTCTGTATGTTTCATGTCCCGTCACCCTGGCTATCCTGCATATTCTGTAATGGAATCTACGGGGAAGGTTATGTATTTTCCTACATAACTATATAGTTACTATATATATTATAGAGAAAAGGAAAGCCCTTAAGAATTCTACCCGTAAAGGTATAAAATTCAGCCGGGTTTGCAGTATTGACTGCCGTACCTGTCAATACCAAGGGTTCCGGGGGATGATATTAGAAAAGGGAAAATTGAAAACTGGATTATATGCCCTGCTCTTCAACGAGGTAGTTGATCACCGTCTCCGATATGTCCCCTGCATATTCCCCTGATCTACGGATACTTTCCGCAATATAGTGGAGTGAAATGGCGAGAGGAGTCCCCATCTCCATGGAAAGGGCGTTGATCTGTTCACACGCCGCCTCAAGCTCCATGATGGACTCTATGTTCTGGTGCGAAGCGACAATATCGGACTGGAAAAACGAGACGATACTTTTATCGAAAATTGCAAGGGCAAGGGTATTTGCAGTACGTATTGCCTTTTTTGTATTCTTCCCGATATCCTCATCGGTGATTCGTTTCATATTTTCGGCCATCCTGACCGCGTGGTCCCCGATCCGTTCGACAATCCTGCTGATCAGGTAGGTGTTCACCACGAGTGATGTGGAGAGGTTCATCTTCCTCGACAGGTTGACATTTTTCAGGATCACGTTCATCTGTCGGGCAATGAGCCAGTGGAGCCTGTCGACATCGTTGTCCCGTGCGATGACATCATCGGCAAGGGAGACATTGTTCGTCTCGATAGCAACCACGGCATCGAGCTGCATGTTTTTTACAACCACGAACATCCGTTTGAGCGTATTATCAAACGGCATCTCCATCGGGTTTAAGAGGTCTTTTAATATGATGGTTGAATCGGTTTCCTCTACAACCTCGGGTCCGATGGTCATCTGGGCGAAATCCCTTACAACTCCCCGGACGAATGGTGAAAAACGGTTCTTTGCCTTGATCCTGATCGTGGTAAACCCGGCTATATATGCCCCGATCAGGAGCCTGAAAAGATAAGCCGGATCATTAATCGAGGTGACTTCAAATTCCTTAACTGATTGCACCTGTGCATCGCTGATATTTTTTGTAACCAGCAGGGTCCCGTCCGGTTGTGAAATCAGACCTAGCGGATCATTTTTCTGAACATTCAATTTCTCTATCCAGTCTTTAGGGAGTGTGATGATGTACGATGAACCCCCGGTTACCTGCACTTTCCTGATATCCATATAATGCTCCGCCCTTGAATCTGTATTTATACAAATATTCTATTTTTCTATAGGATATATATAGTCATCTATATTTTATCGTGTTATTTAACACGTTCCGGTGTCGATACCCGGATGATAATAATTTCACAATCAATTGTTTTATTAAAATGCTCTGTAGAAAACCTCAAAGAAGAGAAATTGTAAGAACCTATGAAGGTTACATACAATCATTTTTCCGGCGATTTCCTTAATCTGAATGAAGAATCTCCGTGATTTTAAATCCCCACTGAACTTTCTTTTCAGGACTGAAAATCTGTTTTCGACCTGTTGGCGCTTTCTGTATCTGATCTCATCGAAATTCAGAGCCATTTCCTGTCTGTAAAACCCCCCTACAACTTCATTATTCCATGACCGAATCGGAATGATCGAGTCAGCATGCAGGTCTTTTCGGATCAGACGATGAATCTCTTCAGAGTCGTACCCCTTATCCATAACATAACAATCTGACTTTCGTATTTTGTGACATTGTCGTAACAATCTGTGTGCGTGCCTGGTATCATGAACCCGACTTTTCGAAGCAATGAATCCGGTGATAACCTGTTGATCGGTATCAACCGAGATCGAAATTTTCAGGAAATGTTTTCGGATCTTACCTGTTCTGACAGAGTAATAATGACTGGAATAACCGCTGGTAAACCCTGAAGAATCGATTGCTGTTACCGGAATTGAATCATTATCGGAATAAAACAGGTCCAGGGTTTTCCTGAACGCATAACGGAGATACAGGGTTTTAATCCTGCAAAAGAATTTCTGAAGTGTAGTAAAGTGGGGTACGGCTATAAGATCCAGTTCCTTTTGAATTGATTCCATATCTTCGATATCTTCAATAAAATCCCGATAATGCTGGTTCCGGTAGTCTTTGAAGAGTATGAGAACAAGTAACTGGTACTGGGTGTAATTCTTTTTCGAATATTTACATGAATACGGGGTAATACGGGTTGCCTTCACGACCGAAATGGCTGCTCGGATAAACCTGATATTCCGGCTCGACAATTTTCTATTTGTCTCTTTACCTTTTGCGCACACAATGTGGTAAGGAGACAATGTACCTTAGATCTTTCGGTCATTGCATCTAAGGAAAAATGATTTCTACAGAGCATATTAAAAAGAAAGCCTGATTGCCTTGGAAATACTAATATCCATGACAACCAGTAATCGGCTCAATGGAGCCACATATGTAATAATCCAGGCCTGTTCTCCATTTAGAAATCTCATGAAATTCTTTGAACAACGTTATTGTGTGCCTCATCCTCGGAGGGTGACGTTTAATCCGCAAACCTGCCAGTATTGCTTCGATCTCCCGTGGAGATGATATTTACATGACTTTTTTGAAGTTTCATCTCAAGGGATAACTTCATCCGGTCCATCGTATCCTGGACCTCGCACATAAGCAGGTCGCCCCTGAACTCTAAGAAAATATCAATATATATGCTTCCCCCGCTTCGCCGCGACTTAATACCGTGGATCTGTTCATAATTGTGAAAATGTTCTGCCAGCTCGCTAATCACGATGAGTTGCAGTTCCTCTTCAAGGGTCTGGTCCAGAAGATCCGGGAGTGATGACAGGATCATCCGCATCCCGGAATAGAGAAGAATTCCCATGACCGCAAACGAGGCAACCGGGTCGATGTACATCGCCCAGGGGAGGCCTGCACATAGAATTGTGAGTAACAGGGTGAGGACGACCACGATATTTGCAACAGCTTTCAGGCGGAACAGGCGCCACTGGGAATCCATAAGGGGGGACGGTTCACGCTGGGCAAGCCGGTAATTTCTCAGCGAGAGAAAACTATCGACCACACTCATGACGATAGTAATATAAATCCCGATCTGGACTCCGCCGCTTGAAAGGGATGTGGGAAAGAAGATCCGGTAGGACGCGGCAAAGATGAGTATGATAAAAGAGAGTATCATCACGCTGCCGGTGATAATACGTGCAATGTTCTCGAATTTTCCCATGCCATAATCGTAGATGCCGTGGTCGCCCCGTGCAATCCTGCGTGCAATCAGCCACGAGATACATACGCCGATAGCTTCGTTAACCGTTTTCATGGCGGAAGCATAGAGGGTGACTGAACCAGAGAGACCTGCTGCTATGATTTTAGGGATCGCGGGAGCACTCGCTGCAAGAAGGTTCAGGAACAGGGCTGATGCCCGCTCCTGCTCTGCGGTATGGACCGCACCATCTCCACCTTGTAATGACTTCCCGCCGTTGTTCATGACCTCATCATTGTTGTCTTCTTCGCAAATATCCTCTTCCCAAGAGTGAGAATTCGCTTAGACAAACCCTTCACCAATAATCGTAAAACCTCCCCCTGCCTAAGGGAGACGAGCGGGGTAAGCCGTTTTACTCTGTATATCAAATAGCAAAAATAGAAAGATCAAACAATATTCACAGGAAAACGTCCAATTTAGCCCCATTTTATCGTAAAACCACTTTATTCAGCGAACTTACTATCATACCCTGATGATAACTCACTCTACGACGTAAATCAAACGATAGAAAACTGTTTATCGATCTGATGATTCTATTAATTTTTCTACCCTAGAATAAATTCTCTTCAGCTCAATTTCCCCTTAATCAATTCCAGGTGATAAACCGGAATAATTATAGCAACAAAACGGGGAAGAATTGGATTATTTCTTATACCCCGTCTTTTCATCAAGTTTCTTTTCAAGGTCCCATAACAGGAACATATCAATGTCTGCATAGGATTTTTGCCCGACTTCGAACGGGTTATCCATGTCTTTTATCAGGAGCAGGAGTGCCATCAACAGCATACAGAGGACGGTAAAAAGGACCAGACCTTCGTAGTAAGGATCAAGTTTTACAAAAAACAGTAACAGGATTACACCTGCGGCGGCCAGCTCGGCAATTGCATACGCTGCAGGTATGAACGAAGTCTCAGCGATGGTCTTTACCCGGTGTGAAAGGCGGTCAATGGCCGTAACTTCACTTTTGAGTTTGATAATAAAATTCGGTGGGACACCCTCGTCTACGAGAACTGAAACATCTCTGGTAACCGCATCAATTGCATTATCCATTGCATCAAGGTCCCAGTGGTTATCCCGGAAGTTCTTATTGATACACCGCATCAGGGCCGCAACGTTTTCCTGCATCCTGTTAATAATTGTCATGTCCTTCACCCGGACAAGCGTGAGGTCGCTGTAAAGAGTCCTGATGGACGTCACAATTTCACCGGGTATCTTCTCGCTTTCCTTGTAATCTGTCAGGGTCCCTGCGAAAATAATTGCAATCGTGAAAATTGCACCACCGATAAACGCGGTAATGAGGTTCGTCACAGAGAGTATGTCAAATTTCAGGTAATCAAAAACCAGCCGTACGATAAGCAGCGTGAGGGTAATCCCAAATGCTTTGATAATAAGGCCCCATTTCGTCATGAACGATCCCATAGCAATCACATTTTGTTCCGATTATAATTGATTTTTAAAAATTCTGGAGGGTTCATCGCATTGAACCGTCCTGTCCTTTCGGCTCCACCTTTCCTGAATTCCAGTACTTGAAGCACTCGAACCAGACGATGCTTAATGCACCTGCCAGTGCACATGTCACGATTTCGGTGAATGGAACCGTTCCGAATCCGAACAGAGCCTGGAGTACCGGAACATACAGTACCAGCAGGAGGCAGATGATCGTCCCACCAAAAACCCACCACATTGCCTTGTTGGGAGTACGCAATGTTTTAAAAATAGTTTCAGACCATGACCGGTTTGTCAGGATCAGGAAAAGGTTTGCAACCACGATTGTCGTGAATGTAAGCGTCCTAACCTCATTTTCACTAAACCCACGGGCCAGTGCGTTAATATACACAACAAGTACGATGGCTAAAACGACAAACCCCTGGAGCAGGCTGAGTGCCAGGGTCCTTTTTGTGAAAAGACCTTCACTTTTCTGCCTTGGGGGGCGGTTCATTACGTTCCGTTCTTCTTTTTCCGATTCAAATACGATCGAGCAGGCCGGGTCAATCACCAGTTCAAGAAAAACGATCTGCACCGGCAGCATGACCAGTGGCAGGTTGAAAAGGACTGGAATAAGCGACATTCCGGCGATCGGAACGTGAATTGAGAAAATATATGCCATCGCTTTTTTCAGGTTGTCAAAAATTCTTCGTCCCAGGCGTATTGCTGAAACGATCGAGATGAAATTATCATCCAGTAAGACGAGCGAGGAAGCTTCCCGGGCGACATCGGTACCCCTTCCACCCATGGCAATCCCGATATCTGCGGATTTCAGTGCCGGTGCATCGTTCACCCCGTCACCGGTCATGGCCACTACTTCACCACTGGTTTTGAGAGCATTGACGATGCGCAGTTTTTGTTCAGGGACTACCCTTGCAAAGAGTGTTACGGTGCTGATACGCCGGATAAGATCCTCTTCGCTCATATTTTCAAGTTCACTTCCGGTAATGCACTGGTCCGTATTTATAAGTCCAATCTGACGTCCGATATTCTGTGCCGTGAGCGGGTAATCCCCTGTAATCATGATTACCCGGATTCCTGCAGAATAACATTCTTTTACGGCGTCTGCGACCTGATGGCGGACTGGATCAGCAAACCCTACAAGCCCGAGGAAGGTAAAGGTGAAATCATGCTGACCATCCGGTAGCTCAGCCAGGGAAAACGACGCCTTTGCCACACCAAGGATTCGAAGTCCCTGCGATGCCATTTTGTCGATATCCACGGCAAGTGTATGTTTTCTTTCCTCGCTGAAATGACAAAGGTCTGCGATTGCTTCCGGGGCTCCTTTGGAGGCGATGATATAATCAATCCCCCCAGGAGATCTCCAGACATTCGACATCGCAAGGAGTTCTGGGGAGAGGGGGTATTCCAAAACAAGCTCCCACCCGGAATGGATATGTTCAGTAGTGCCGAAATCGCCGTCACCAAGCCGGAACAATGCTTTTTCCATAGGATCAAACGGGTCTTTCTTACACGCAAGAATGGCAAACTCGGCCACTTCATGACAAATTTCCGAAACAGAATTTTTCCCCGAGGCATCGTGTTCGCACATCTGGCCTGATGCATACAATGTATGAACTGACATCCTGTTCTCGGTAAGGGTACCGGTCTTATCCACGCACAGCACGGTTGCAGAACCAAGAGTCTCAATTGCGGGCACCTGGCGTGTAAGCACATTTTTCCGGGAGATCCTCCAGGCCCCGAGAGCGAGGAATATGGTCAGGACAACCGGGAACTCTTCAGGCAGGATTGCCATCGCAAGGGTGATCCCAGCTAATAATCCTTCAATCCAGTTACCCCGGGAAAGGCCGTATACGACTACGATAACAGCACAAAGGAAGAGACCAACAATGGCAATCGTCCGAACGATCCGCGATATCTCCCCGATGAGCCGGGTTTCCCCCCGCTCTACTGTCTGCAGGACGGTGCCGATCTTTCCCATCTCCGTCCCGGCCCCGGTTGACCTGATCTCTGCAAGGCCCTGGCCCTGCACGACCATCGTTCCCGAATAAATAAAGGGCAGGTCATCACCGCCGGGTCGTCCTGCCTGCATGCCATCAGTCCATGATATTTTCCGGACCGGGACCGATTCACCCGTGAGGAGTGATTCATCAACTGACACGTTGTTGGAGGAAAGCAGGACACCGTCAGCTGGTACCCGGTCCCCTTCTACAAGGATGACCAGGTCTCCGGTCACCACCTCGCGGCCCGGGATCCGGACCTGTTCGCTGTCCCGGATCACCAACGCCCGCGGACTTGAAAGATTTCGAAGCGCTTCCAATGCCCGTTCCGTCTTCTGCTCCTGGTAAACTGTGATGCCAATGATGACGAGAACAAAACTCATCAGCATAAGGCCTTCGGAGATATCCCCCAGCACAAAATAGATAAGACCGCTTGCGACAAGCAGGATAAACATCGGTTCGTGGATCACTTCAATAATAATACCAAAAATGCTTCGTTTCTTTGACTCCGGAAGTTCATTATTTCCTTCAGTCCTGAGTTTTTCAGCCGCCTGCTCCTGGGAGAGACCGGTAAAAGATTCGATATCAAGGACTGGCATATGTCGCTCCTACCAGTTCTGGTAACCGAGTACTACGAATCATGTCCAGACGGATTTCCTTATTTGCGGGGATATTTTTCATAATGTGTGGAAATTCGTGATTAATTGGTTGGTAAGGGTAGACTTTCCATGTGGTCCAGCCGTAAAAATTTTAACATTATCCGGAAAGGAGAATGTTTTCCTTGACTATGCTTAAGCCAAAACGTTACAATTGTGAACATAAAGGGTTTCCGATGGAAAATCGTTTCTCCCTGGGATTAAAAGAGTATTCAAACCTTTTATCTGCTCACTAAGCCCGACAAGCAGTTCCTCTTTCCCCGCTAACTCGTCTCTTACCAGGATTGTTCAGTAAGTGAATAATTTATTGTGATCCGCTGATTTCCTTTCCTCATAAATTGTAGTATAATATTGCGCGCTCCTAAATTATTGAATTCCTGACCATCACCGTTTTTTTCAATGGCAGACACCCTGTCCAGGAATATCCGGACAATATACGGATGTGATAGAACCTGGTCCGGGCTAAAAAATATCTCCTGAAATAATCATACCGTGAGATATTTCCGATCCGTTTCCCTATTGTGTACACAATGCCGCAGGAGACCGGAGCCGGGAATGAAGTCAGCGGAAAACGCCATACTCCTGTGATGGAACAATATCATACGCTCAAGAAAGAATGCGGCGATTCGATACTCTTTTTTCAGATCGGCGATTTTTATGAGACATTCTGGACCGACGCCGAGACCGTTTCACGGGAGCTTGACATCGTCCTGACTTCCCGTTCAAAAGGTTCCGGCGGGGAAAAGATCCCACTTGCCGGTGTCCCGTGCCATGCGTTTGATTCGTACATTGCCCGCCTCGTCAGGAAGGGATACAGGGTGGCCGTCGTTGACCAGGTCGGTGACCCGAAAGCGTCAAAAGGAATTGTTAAACGGCAGCTAACCCGGGTTATCACGCCAGGGACTGTTATTGATCCCTCCATGGTCCCCTCATCCGCGGCCGCGTATCTCATGGCGGTTGCCGAAGACCGTAATACCGGGGTCGTATCGGCGGCATTTCTTGATATCACCACCGGGGAATTTTTCTACTCGGTCTGCCCGAAGGAGAACCAGTACCAGTCACTTGATGCGGAAATTGCAAAGTACCACCCGGGTGAATGCCTTGTTGAACCCGGTACCAATCTCCAGGTGACTAGGCTCCTTGGGGATCGTTCAGTCCCGGTGACACAATGGAAGGAAGAATATTTTGGTTTTGAAAGGGCAAAAGACGCGCTGATGTCGCATTTCCATGTCACCTCGCTTGATGGTTACGGCCTGTTATCAAGGGCATCCGCGGTCAGGGCACTGGGTGGCGCATTGTCATATGCAAAGGAGACCCAGGGTAAAGACCTGCGCCACATCACCGGTATTTCTGACCGCAGTGTTACCGGGACGATGGTCCTCGATGCGGTTACACTCCGGAACCTCGAGGTGCTCAATAATATCCGTGACGGCGGGGAGGACGGGACCCTGAAAAAAACACTGGACCAGACAAAGACTCCCATGGGGAGCCGCCTCCTGGTACGGTGCCTCACAAATCCCCTCATTGACCACGAAGAGATCAATTCGCGTCTTGATGCGGTTGCGTATTTTACCTCGCATGCACCCGTACGCGCTGCTCTCCGTGACCTGTTATCCCGGTGCAGCGATATCTCCCGGATTGCCGGCAGGATATCCTACGGGAATGCCGGCCCGCGTGACCTTTTCACCCTTTCATGGTCGCTCCAGGCACTTCCCGAGATCAGGTCTCTTATTCAGTCAGGCACGGATGACCTGCCCTTTGCAATACAAAAAGCCCTGTCCGGCCTGATGGACCATGATGCCACCATTGACCTTATCCAGCGTGCAATCATCGAAGACCCCCCGGCGACGATAAAGAATGGCATGGTGATCCGGGAAGGGTACGATGCTGAACTTGACCAGCTGAGAGGCGTATCAGGGTCAGGAAAAGACTGGATCGTGCAGTTGCAGCAGGAAGAACGGGCCACAACCGGGATTAAGTCCCTTAAGGTGGGTTATACCTCGGTATTCGGGTATTATATCGAGGTGACAAAGCCAAACCTCCACCTTGTCCCGCCGTCGTACGAGAGGAAACAGACCACTTCTACGGGCGAAAGGTTCACTATCCCCTCTCTCCGTGAGAAGGAGGCAAGCATTGCCAATGCTGACGAACGGCTGCTTGCACGGGAGGCAGTCCTCTACACCGCACTCCTCCGTGAACTCCAGGAGGTGGTGCCGGCAATACAGTCTTCGGCTGAGGGTATCGGGCACCTCGACCTGTTTTCGGCCCTTGCAGAATCCGCCCGCAAATACCAGTATGTACGGCCGAACGTCGATCCCGGGAACCGGCACCTGATACGTGAAGGACGGCACCCTGTCGTCGAGCGGCGGATGACCGGGGGTTTTGTACCGAACGACGTGATGATTGATGCATCCGGTGAACAGGTGCTGATCATCACCGGTGCGAACATGGCCGGGAAATCAACCTACATGCGCTCTGTTGCCCTTATTACCATTATGGCGCAGATGGGAAGTTTTGTCCCGGCATCATACGCCGAAATCGGTGTTGTAGACAGGATTTTTACCAGGGTCGGGGCCTTTGATGACCTTGCATCCGGCCAGTCGACCTTCATGGTCGAAATGATAGAACTCGCGAACATTTTGAACAATGTAACAAAAAAGAGCCTGGTGATCCTTGACGAGATTGGGAGGGGCACCTCTACACTCGATGGTTTCTGTATTGCGAAGGCTGTGCTGGAATTTCTCCATGGAAAGGGTGGAGCCGGCCCGAGGACTCTGTTCGCTACCCATTTCCACGAGATTGTTGGTATTGAATCCGATCTTCCGAGAGTCAGGAATTATCACTTTGCCGTGCGGGACACCGGAAAGGAAGTGGTATTTCTCAGGAAGATCATCCCCGGGGCCACGGACAAGAGCTATGGGATCCATGTCGCACAGATTGCTGGGGTGCCCCGGAAAGTCACTGACCGTGCGAACACCATCATGAGCGAGGTCGAAGACCGGGATACAAATCCCGGTGGCAAAGTCAGGAGATACACCCAGATGCTCCTCGTTGATTCGCCGGTTGTCCCAAAAGATCCCGTGTTGCAGGAGATAGAGGGACTATCTGTTGATACCATGACCCCTCTCGAAGCACTCACGCGGCTCCATGAAATCCAGAAAAAAGTCAGGCATGGGAGTACCGGGGATTTGGACAAGTCCCGATCTTTGGGAAGTCCCGGTATGCCCGGGCATCACCCGGTCGCCAGGACTGAAAATAAACCGTTCGGGGACCTGGATAATGCCGGTCAGGAGATCAGGTAAATGGCGGAACCCCACGGGAACCGGATCAAACTTCTTGACCAGGTGACAGTGAACCAGATCGCCGCCGGTGAGGTAGTGGAACGGCCGGCCGCTGTTGTGAAGGAGCTGGTGGAGAATTCCATTGATGCCGGGGCTACAAGAATCATTGTGCGTCTTGAGTCCGGCCGGGATGGGATTACCTCCTTCAATATCACCGATAACGGGTGCGGTATGGGGGCTGAAGATGCCTGTATTGCATTCACACCGCATGCAACGAGCAAAATTCAGTGTATCGGGGACCTGGACCACTGCCTTACACTCGGGTTCCGCGGGGAAGCCCTGGCGAGCATCGCGGCCGTTGCCCACGTTACCCTGGTTACCATGGAACTCGAAAACGGGCAGAGTGCCACTGAGGTAATTATCCGGGGTGGGAGCATAGAAAAGGTGAATGAGACCGGGGCCCCTGCCGGGACAACCATCACAGTCCGGGACCTGTTTTTCAATACCCCTGCAAGGAAAAAGTTCCAGAAATCTGTCAGCTCCGAGATTACGGCAATAACAAGGACAATGGAGGCGTTCGCAATTGCAAACCCGGGGATCTCATTTTTATTTTCCAGCAACGGGAATGAACGGCTTTCGACCGAGGGGAGCGGGGACCTGCTCGATACGGTTATCGCCCTCTATGGGAGCAGCCAGGCCGACGAACTTGTCCCCGTATCTGTCCATGAAGGCCCGGTAAGGCTGAGTGGGTATATATCAAAACCATCGCTTTCACGTCAGAACATCTACCAGGTCTTTCTGAGCATAAACAACCGGCAGGTGTATGCACGGTCCATTATCGATGCAGTCCGTGCAGGATACGGCACGCTGCTCCCTGAAAACCGCTATCCCGTGGCATTCCTGGACCTTGGGATCGATCCTTCCTACATCGATGTCAATGTCCACCCAGCAAAGAGGATCGTGCATATCTCACGGGAACGGGACATCTGCGCGATGGTCACTGATGCGGTGTCAAAG
>JBAXTR010000159.1:0-5686 GCA_037130095.1 Methanomicrobiales archaeon | reverse complement strand
CTTTAATACATTGCATTAATATCACCTATTACAAACGATCATGAAGAAGACCCGGGCAGCTGAACTGAAAAACGAAGGAAACAACTATTTCAAACAGGGCGATTATGAAAAAGCCCTGCAATGCTATGGCAAAGCGGTTGAATTAGTTCCCGATTACCGTGATGCCTGGAACAATATTTACCTCACCCTCGTAAAGCAGGAAAGGACTGATGAAGCGGCAAAGTGTAAGGAGATCCTCGAAAAACTTTCAAACGGACCAAAAACGCAGCCGAAGACCTTAGGGCCCAAACATTTTTCCATGGCGCAGAAAATCTTCATAGTCTTCATTACCATCCTGCTGGTAATTGCCGTTGTTGTCGCAACAGAGGCACTCATGGGAGTCGGGGTTAAAAAATCCAGCCCGGGCCAGATCGAAACTACCATGAACACCCTGGCCGCATTAAGCCCGGTAAGCCTCAATATCACCGGAAACAATTCATCGGGTATCAGCATGCCAAGTTCTGTCGGCATGGTCTCTGATTCATTCGATACCGTGCAGAATTCACTGGTGGCGATCAGCCCGATTGGGCTGGATATCCGGGCAGGTAACACATCTGGCACCAATTCCTCATTGCCTTCCTGAAAAACACGGGATTGGGGAGTAACATAACCGTTTTTTTAACTGTTTCACTTTCACACCATGCACGACTTGGCTTCACATACTCTTCAGCCGTATACTGGACAGCGTGCGGAGAACACGTTATTTCTCAATTGACCGCACGCGAGGACGAGACATGAACATAGTAAGACCACACAACAGACCTGATGGTATCGTTGTCGTCGTGCAACACCGATGTGCACCCGGCACAGAAAAAGAAGGTCTTAAAAAGAATCGATTGGTAAGGAATGGCTCCACCCGGGATCAGGAAACCTGCAACAGAAACCGATCCACCCCACGAGGGGAGCTGAGGATCACTCTCTTTCCTGACTGTTTAATGGTGCCCTTCATACCTGCAGGAAGGAGCAACCGGGAATGAGGTTCGCTTCGGGCTCACTTGGGCATCCTGTGGCAGGAATTGGCCCGGTACTGCAGTCCCCGACCACGCGGAGCAGGAAGTCCTCCTACGCCGTACGGGACATGTTGCGCGAGGCCGGCCACACCGTTATCCATAACAACAGCGTTCTGCCACCTGCAGACCTTGTTGCATGGAAACCCGGGGGAGACCCCCTGATTGTCCAGGTACGGCGGTCACGGAGACCGCTGGAAAACGCACAGGCCGTTGTCAGGCGTTTCAGGACAGACCTGGGACAACTAGGGTCGATGTCAAAACCCCGGAATGCACGACTCCAGGTCTGGCTTTTCCATACATCCCTCGGGTGGAAGACCTACGACGTCTTTCCCGGCGGGATCATGGAGGACTCCTCCGGACACTGGCTCGATTAACGTCGACAGGCAGGAACGGTAAAATCCCCGGATGCAGAGGTAATAATCCGGGCGGGTAGATAAACAGTGGAGGATTTTTTTCCTCCACCTGTTATTTCCTTACGGTTATGGAAAAATGGTACCCGGTGTAATGCGGGTCCGGGTACTTTTCACAGCCTTAATCATGAGAATACCCTGCAGATCTCTTATTCAGTTGATGATATTTGCCCGGATCAGCCGCCAGGAACAGCGCCGGTGACGGAATACCCGGATGGAACATCCAAAAATAACGAATACTCCTTAATATATCTGATTTTAAAATGGAATTCCTGCTGAGCTGCTTTTTTTGTTACACCTGATCGAGCGATTTATCGTATCATACGCTCTATCACCGCCTTACAACGTTTTACACACAGGTACCTGTCCGGAGCCCCGGGGGATGAGTCCCGACTTTACCCCGGACGAACGGGACCGGGATGGAATACAGCGGATGAACCCTGACAAAAAACGGCCTAATAAAGAAGCAAAACCTGTTCCGGAAGATAGTAGCAATGCAGATCGTGAGGCCCTTGCCCATGAACTCGAGGTGCACCAGATTGAACTCGAAATGCAGGCCGATGAACTCAGGGTCTCGCAACAGGATCTTGAAAAATCACAATCCAGCTATCTTGAACTCTATGATTTTGCCCCGGTTGGTTACCTCACCCTTGATGGTAAAGCACTGGTAACAGAGGCAAATCTCACCCTGGCGACGCTCCTTGGTATTGATCGGGCTCTCCTGATCAACAGGAATTTCGGGGGGTTCATTGCGCCGGCAGACCGGGAAACATGGGACCTCTACTTTGCAGACATGCTCGGCCAGGGCGGGAAAAAGACCTGCACCCTCACGATAAGGCAGGCAGACGGACTGGCCTTCCCGGCCCGGCTGGAAGGTGTCAGGATAACCGCCAACGGGGAGGCAGTAACAATCCATATCGCAGTCAGTGACATCACGGACATCTGGCAGATCGAAGCACTGAAAGATAGCGAGCTGAAGTACCGGAACGTAATCGCCAACACTCCTGCGGGTTACTTCAGGATTGATCTTGATGGACGGTTCCAGGAGGTTAATGACGCATGGCTCCGTATGCATGGTTTCTCTTCCAGGGATGAAGTGATCGGGCAGCATTTCTCAATGACCCAGGTTGATACAGAACAGCAACGGGCACAGGATAACGTCAATAACGTTATTATGGGAGAAAATATCCAAAGCGGGGAATTCTCCCGCGGGATGAAAGACGGATCAGTCGGGCACCATACCTTTTCAGCCGTGCCGGTAACCCGGAATGGCAAGATTGTAGGACTTGAAGGGTTTCTCATTGACATCACCGGACGCAGAAAGGCGGATGAGGAACGCGGTCGTGCCCTGGAACGGCTTTCGCTGGCTACAAAATCGGGTCATATTGGCATATGGGAGCTTGACCCCGTTCATAACATTCTGATCTGGGACGAAGAGATGTTTCTGCTCTACGGCATTACGCCCGGTTCATTCAGCGGTACGTACGAGGCCTGGCGTGCGGGAGTCCATCCTGATGATCTTCCCCGGAGCGAGACCGAACTCCAGATGGCATTACGTGGAGAAAAGGAATTTGACACGGAATTCCGCGTTGTCTGGCCGGACGGGACCATTCATTATGTTCATGCCAATGCCCGCGTGTACCGGGACAGTTCCGGGAAACCAGTCAGCCTGCTGGGTACAAATTATGATGTTACTGAACGCAGGCTGGCAGGTGAGGCACTGCGGGTCAGCGAAGAGAAACAAAGGATCCTTATCGAAGAATCATCAGACCCTCTTTTTTTATTCACACCTGATGGCCGGTATTCGTACGCCAACAAGGCCATGGCTAAGGTTTACGGCAAACCGGTCGAAGAAATCATCGGACGTCAAATAAGTGATTTCCTACCCGGGAAAGAGGCCGAAATGCGTGTTGCTTCCCTTGAAAAGGTTTTTTCCGGGGGTGAGACAGCTGAAATCGAGGGGCCCATTCCACATCCGGACGGAGACCGGTATTATGTGACCACGATCTCTCCGGTCATAAACTCCGCAGGAATAGTGATTGCCGCGATCGGCTCATCCAAGGACATTACCCCCCGTAAACAGGTAGAGGATTCGCTCAGGGAAAGTGAAGACAGGTTCCGCAAAATCTTCGAGAACAGCCCGCTGGGTATGGCTCTTGTCAACCCGGATTTCCGGTTTTTTTCTGTCAACCCGGCTTGGGTGTCCATGACAGGGTATTCTGAAGCCGAACTACTGGAGAGGTCTTTTGGGGATATTACCCATCCTGATTATCTTGCCGGAGACCTTGAACATATTCGGGAATTAGTTGCAGGAATTATCCCGGTATACCGTACTGAAAAACGGTATATCCGGAAAGAAGGCAGCATCCTCTGGGGATCACTCAGGGTTACAACCATCCGGGACAAGCAGGGAAACATTCGTCATTTTGTAGCCCAGATCGAGGATATAACTGACCGGAAAAGGGCTGATGATACACTTCGGGAGAGCGAAGTGAAATTCCGGACCATGGTGGAGGCATCTCCGGACATCATATGGGAAATTGACCCCCAGGGGAACTTCACGTATATCAGCTCCCAGTGCCATGCGCAGCTTGGATATGAACCCGGGGATCTTATCGGGCAATCGTTTTTTTCCCTCGTCAGACCAGAGGCAGTTTCGACTGTCAGGAACGCTTTTCTGGAACATCTCCAGGAGAAACGTCCTTATTCCACGCTCGAGGTACCCGCCCAGGACAAGGCTGGCAAACAGATCTTCATTGAGATCCGTTCCGTTCCCATAACAGGATCAAAAGGACAAATTACGGGTTTCCGGGGAATAGCCCGGGATATCACTCATAACATTCTGATGCAGACCTCCCTTAAGGAAAGTGAGCGTTTTGTACAGCAGATTCTTGATACAACGCCAAACCTGGTCTACATTTTTGATATCCAGGATAACCGGAATATCTATACCAACCGGGAAGTGGCAAACTATCTCGGTTATTCTTCTGACGAAATTATCCGGATGGGTTCCCGCCTTTTCGAGATAATTCTGCACCCGGAAGATGCTGGACGGGTCGCTCATCACCATGCAATGCTTGGGAAAGCTGGCCAAGGGGAGATACTTGAACTTGAATACCGTATGAAAAATGCTGACGGGCAGTGGCGCTGGTTGCGAAGCAGGGATACGGTTTTTGCCCGTGACAAGGATGGTAACGTCCAGCAGATCCTTGGAGTTACCGACGATATCACGAACCAGAAGAACGCAACAGAGGCAATCATTGAGACAGGGGCGTACACCAGGAGCCTCATTGAGGCAGCAATAGACCCGCTTGTTACGATCACAAAAGACGGGACGATCGGTGATGTCAATGCCGCCACAGAACATGCAACCGGATATTCCCGGGCTGAACTAATAGGCATGGATTTCTCGGATTATTTCACCGGGCCGGAGAAAGCACGGACAGTGTACCGCAAAGTATTCGAGACCGGGTCTGTAAGGGATTACCCGCTTGAAATCCGGCACAGGGATGGCCGTACCATGCCGGTCCTTTACAACGCAACCGTTTTCAGGGATGCAACCGGGTCGGTTAAAGGTGTTTTTGCCGCTGCCCGTGATATTACCAACCTGAAAGCTACACAGGAAGCGCTACAATACAGCGAACGGAAATACCGTGACTTGGCCGAGCTGATGCCCCAGACTATTTTTGAAACAGACCTTAATGGCAGATTTACGTATGCAAACAGGTTTGCGCTCAACTTTTTCGGCTATGATATCAGTGATATTGAGAGAGGACTGGATATCTCGCAGATGTTAATCCCGGATGACGTTGAGCGGGCAAAACGAACCCTTGCGGGTATCGTGCAGGGGAGTAAAAAAAGCGGTAATGAGTACCGGTTCCTGCTAAAGAACGGGGGGACATTTACCGGAATTACCTATATATCGGTTATTGAAAAGGACGGCCGGCCTTTCGGGCTCCGGGGTATTATTGCCGATATTACCGAGCGAAAACATAATGAGGACGTCCTCCGCCTCTCCCATACCCTGCTTGAATGTGCCAACCGGACGCTTAAGTTACCATCTCTCCTGCAGGAATATGTCCATACCATTAAGGAGTATACAGGTTGCGATGCAATAGGGATCAGGCTCCTTGATGAAAAGGGCAATATCCCTGATTTTAAAAGCAATGCCCTGGACAATTTTCTTCCGGGATATGCCATTCTGTTTATGTATGAACAAACCCACCT
>JBAXTR010000158.1:0-5717 GCA_037130095.1 Methanomicrobiales archaeon | reverse complement strand
AGTTTGATCTCAGGAAAGGAGACAAATTAAACTGGGGTATTGAAAACGGGTCAGTTGTTATACGGGTGGCAAAAACGGAAAATAAAATTATCCGATCGTAATTGCAGCCCGGATAACCGCTCTTTTTACTTTATCCTGTCATATCCCGAAATCTTTTGACATCACATCGAAATATCGATGTAAGTAAACCAACCAATAGGGATATTGAGAGTACCCGCAACCAATGGCAGGAGGGCGAGGAATAAAAGAATTGCGATAAAATTGAAGGTATACCTGTTATTTGTTACCCATTTCAAAAAATGTTCCATATGCAGATAAGGGTCTTGCAGGATCCTTTACATCGCGTAGACTCACCATGGAACATAGCTGGTTTTAGGGGGTAAAAAAATCACACTGCCAGCGAACTAATCATAGTTGAATTGACAGGGTAAAAAAAAGAGTGCATCTCCCGTACTCCGTGAAATGCGGGAACAGAATCATTTTCTAGGCAGGTTTACCTGTTACCCCGGGTATCAGCCGGACCAGGAGAATCGCAAAACCACATCCTATACCCATTTCAACCAGTCGAAGGCCGCTGTTCATTAAAGGCGATAATTCAGGATTTATGGAAGAAAATACCAGGACTACGCCCAGGTTCATGGCAGCACCGGGAGTATAACCCGATAATTGTGTCGCCTGGCATAACGACACAACAATAACGATCATGATAGCCATCCCGGCAACACTGAACGGAAGAACTGAGAGGTAAATAAAACCTGCAACAGCCCCTACAACACCACCCAATAACTGGAGCCGGGCTTTTTCAATGGTACTTCCATAGGTATCGGACATAACTACTGTACCGGTAATCAATGCCCAGAGTGCACCAATCGGAGCGTAATGGTAAGTACCCAAAACATACAAGGTGAAATAGTGGGCCCCGGAAAATGTCAAAAGGGCAAGGAGTCCGTACCGGATACCTGAACGGAGTGACCAGAGAAATTTGTGCGTACGTATAGGTTCCATTTTTATTCCTCCCGGTGTTACACGATACCCCGCTTTAGTACCTTATCGGAACTCATTTTGATATAATGATATTGCGTTAAGGTTTACGTAGATTATTGTAAGTTAAATGGAAGGTGGAATAAGGAATAAAAACAGGCCAGGAATCAGTTTTATGGCTTTTAGAGCTCCCGTATCCGCAATTTCCAGATGCCATAGATGATTATTACAAGGACCCCGGCAATCCGGGCAAACCCAGTGGGCAAGCAGGTTTTTTCCACAGAGAATTTCATCCATTACCCTGGCACGGGTAAAGACGAGCAATGCAACCGCAAAAGCGGTGATCGAAAGGAACAGGGAGACAAACATGACTGCATACCTACCTGACATCCCGTCCATGGTCCCGCTCGCGACAACTATAAGAAGAATAAACAACACAGCTGCAACCAGCAAGATGTAAACCCGTTTCCATTCATTGTTCTTCATTATTTACCTGATTTTTTCACGGGGCCTGTAACAATGGTGCTCTTTTTAATTTTCTGGCCCGGAAATGCAGTGCCGCAAAGTTGAATGGTTGATTCTTTGGATTACACAAAAAAAGGTTAATTCCGGGGAAAAATTACCCTTTTCGCCTGCTACGGATACCCAGCAAAACAACAGCCGCACAAAGAGCCCCGAGCATCGTCACCATCGAAAGGGGAGCCTTTTTTCCTCCCACGGTGATTGTGCCGCCGGAGACAGATGTCTGGATATCGACGAGGTCAAGGTTCCATGCACCGGCGACCTGGACATTGACCGGTGAGGTCGCCCCATTCTGCCCGATGACATCAAACGTCATCTTCACCAGGGTACCGTCTCCGGTAACTCCCTTCGTGTCCACAATCCCAATCTTCACCGTTCCGGGAGTACCGGCGTTTGAGTCAATCATCCCGTTTGTCGATAGTTCACCCAGATCTGCACTGGAGAACTTCAAAACGGCAGGGTCATACGTGATGACAAGGTCCATCGCCCCAAGATTCGAGGCGCCACTCACTGTCACAGGGATGACGGCTTTCGAGTTGGCATTTACTGTGGTACTACCAACCGAGACGGTCATGGCCGCAGCGGCTCCGCCAACGAGCAGGGCCAGTCCGATACATATGCATAATACTTTGAATTTCATCGTGTTTCCAACCTCCTACTGCACGGCGAGCTTCAGGATCTCCCGGGCATCGTTTGAGTTCACTGTTCCGTCCTTGGTGAGATCGTAGTTCGAGTCATTTACCCGTTTCCCGACCGAGATCTGGAGTGCGATAAGTGCGTCGAGCGACGTCACCTTATCGCGGCCCCCGGGATTATTCGGGTTCGTATTACCGATAACTACATTTCCGTTATTGACCGGGACGGTTACCGATTTCCCACCACTGGTACTGGCGCTGCCTACCGTCACGGTAATGGGCGATGATGCGCCGTTCTGACCGGTTACCTTGAACGTCAGGATAGCGATCGACCCCGAACCGCTGAACCCGGATTTGCCCGCAAACGAAATTTTCACCGTACTGCCGACGTTGTTGCTCTCGAACAGCATGTTTGAGTTCAGGGACCCCTTTATGGCGTCCTTAAACTGGAGCGCACTACTGTCGTATCCCACGGAGAGGTCCATATTGGTAATGTCATTCGCATTGCACATCATGATCGGGATGACAACTTCCTGTCCGGGATTCATGATACGGTTCTCCACATAGATTGAAGGCCCGCTTCCCGAGCAGTGGGAGGTTACGGTTGTCCCGCTTCCGGACGATACCGCCTTAGTAGTGGTTACTGCCGAGGTAACTCCGGTTGGTCCGGATGTTATGGTACCAGTTTTTCTGATTCCAGTGAGAGGGTTTCCATAGTTGTTAGTCCCAGTGATCTTCTGGCCGTCCGAAGATAATGACACGGTATCAATGGAATCGTTATTGGACCAGGTAAATACAAAAACATTCCCCTGTTGCTGCCATTTTCCTGTGTTGGTTCTTGTCCCGGTTTCATCAACCACATCAGCAGTTCCACCAGCATAGACATTCAGCGTTACATGTCTTCCAGTCCCCCAGGACCAATCCCATGCACCGACAATTGTACCCGTAGCTGACGCTGCAGCAGCGGTTGTGGTTACTGCCGTAGTTTCTTTCGTGGTTACTGTTGTGGGTACTTTAGTGGTTACTGCTGTAGGTACTTTAGCAGTTACTACCGTAGTCACTGCGGTTGGCCCGGAAGTTATTATACCAGTCTTTCTGATTCCAGTGAGAGGGTTGCCATAGTTATTAGTCCCAGTGATCTTCTGGCCGTCCGAAGATAATGACACGGTATCAATGGAATCGTTATTGGACGAGGTAAATACAAAGACATTCCCCTGTTGCTGCCATTTTCCTGTGTTGGTCCTTGTCCCGGTTTCATCAATCCAGTCAGCGGTTCCATCAGCATAGGCATTCAGTGTTACATGTCTCCCAGTCCCCCAAGACCAATCCCATGAACCGACAATTGTACCGGTAGCTGACGCTGCAGCAGTGGTTGTGGTTGCTACTAGTGGTCCTGACGTTTTAGTTCCACTCCAGCCGCTCCCGGAACTCGCCTGGTCATACCCCCAGGTTCCCGTGAACGAGGCGCAATTGTCAGAGATTGTGAGAACAACACCCCCTGCATCGCCCGGGCCCTTGTAACTCGGCGATTCCGACCATCGTCCGGTGAGGGTCTTCCCACTCATAGTTCCGTCGAGTCTGCCGGCATCGTGATCGTACTCACCATGCACCGTACTTCCAGACTGGGTGATAACCATCTTCCCAAAATCTGTGTTCCACGTCCCCGTGAGATCACAGGTAGTCGTCCCGGCAGAAAGCGCACTTTGCACGAGTATCGTTAGAGCAACTAACAATACGAAAATACAAATCCGGAATTTTCTCAAGTGTGTGCATTATTTTTTCCCTATTTGAAGTTGCTGATGTGAGTCTCCAAGATCATGAAATTTTTACTCGATTATTACATTATGGGCCTTAAATTGGATATTGTGCCTGCATTGTTGCTGAATTATTGCCCTACATCTCCTTGTACTCAACGTTGCGTAGGTTAGAACAGAAGAACAGGGAACTAGGCCAGCCGCCCAAAAAAACAGAAAATAAAATAGTTGCGTCCAAGTGAGTGAAAATAAAGGAGTGGTGGGAAAAACCATCACCAGTCCACTTGCTTGCCCCCGGAGGGACGTTACCCTGTCAACCAGGATAACAATAGATGTGACGTTTTTTTTAGTCGCTTACGAAATCTAACCGGTGATCGGTGAAGTGAAAGAAGACCCAGGAATATAGGTCTCAGCAATAAACGTCCAAATCATCAGACTTGCGTAAAAAAGACAAGAGGGATATACTATGGTCAGATATAACCCTTATTTATCAGGCAGCAAAACACCAGATTTTGAATCACTGATATGAAAATGTAGTTTTTTCCAGCCAGCAAGGTGGCCGTAAATATGCTAAGAAAGGATGATTGAAATGGGAATTATAAGTACTATCCTCGGGAAAAAGAAAAATGAAACGCCCCCGATCTGCGATGTTGATCTGGAACGGTATCTCGGTACCTGGTATGAGATCGCCCGCTATCCAAATCGTTTTGAGGAGGGGTTAGACAACGCGACCGCGAATTACACGCTTCGGAGTGATGGCAGGATTCAGGTCATTAACAGCGGCCTCAAAAATGGGAAGCGGGAAGAGGCCAAGGCAGTGGCGACTGTTCCGGATAAAACCTGCACCGGCAAGTTACTGGTCAGTTTCTTTTGGCCATTTAAAGGCGAGTACAGGGTCGTCCGGATCGGCAAAGACTACGACTACGCCGTCGTAACAGGCAGCACCATGGATTATCTGTGGATACTGAGCCGCCAACCCGTCATCAGTAAAGACCTTCACGATGATCTTTGTGCTTTTGTATCTTCAAAAGGCTACGATCTTGAAAAAATCATCTGGGTGAAGCAGGAAAAGAATGAATCATAATTCAGCGGGAATGTAGAATAGGAAACATACTACAATTTTTGGGAACAGGATCGCATAGTAGAGTGTCCTTTTATTAGGTCTTAAGAAATTACCCCCTAAAATTATAATGGGAAGTGATTTAATGAGATTTGTTTCTTGAATTTGTAAGGGGGCTGGAATATTGTATGGTATCTGCATCGTTGTTGCGCTGCTTGCTGTATGTAGCGCCCCGGTTACTGCCGGCGATGAGACGACGGAAGTTACCGTTATCCCGACTGAGACCCCGGTGGTACAAAGGGGATGATTATATTTTTCGGGAAACCACGAACAATCCAAGCCCTATTCCCATTACCACGATCATTGCAGGCAATCCGGCTTTGGTCGTGGGAACCTGGGCAGGGGGTACAGACTGGGTAACAACTGGTGTCGTTATGGTGGTTGGTGCAGGGGTATTGACCTGTGCAGACGTTGGGGGCTGTGTAACGGTGATGGTGACCTGTGCCGTTGCTGGGGGAGAAGTTATTACCCGCTTCGTCGCAGTGGGGGTCGATAACCGGACCAGGGTGACCTGAACGAGTACAGGTCCATAACTGGCCTGGTCAGGACCTGTATTCACCGTCGCGGTGTAATCCTTATACCCGTCAAGGGTCACTTTTACCACGTGACTACCATCTGAAAGACCGCTAACTTCGTTTTGGGGCACCGTTCCGGTTTTTCCGCGAAGTGTTCCGTCCACATAAATATCAGCACCTGATGGAGCAG
>JBAXTR010000157.1:0-5752 GCA_037130095.1 Methanomicrobiales archaeon | reverse complement strand
ACAAATTTTTACATTAAGAAGGCGGGCTTCTGCTTCAGGAAATCTTGCCATTTTCAACACCACATTCCAGATTTATTCTGTCTTATAAACAAAGCTCTCTTTCCACTTAACAGTTGTGGGAAATATCTTCATTGGTTCTTCCTGACGAGCAGCCAGTCATGTAATTCTCTGAGTGCCAACGCCCGGTGGGAGATCCTGCTCTTTTCTTCAAGCGGAATTTCAGCGAGTGTATGTCCGTTGCATTCAAAAATCGGGTCATAACCAAATCCTTCCCTGCCACGGGGTTCGACAATGCGGCCAGCTAATACCCCGCGGAATACCCGGATCCCCGATGAGTCCGCATAGGCGATTGCAGTTTCGAAATGAGCTCCCCTGGGTTTTCCTTCAGTCAGCCGAAGTATCCCTTCGTTACCGATTTTATAAAACACGTACGCTGCATAAGGTCCGGGGAATCCCGACAGCGAATCGATAGAAAGCGCAGTATCATCCACGATCAGGGGGCTTTTCAGCTTTTCCCATGCAAACTCCGCTTTATATCGTGCGATCTCAGCAACATCATCATGACGGCATTCCGGGCATTCAAGCCGGACATCTTCCACCTCGATCCCTTCACCAAAATAGGACCTGATCTCATCAGCCTTGTGGGGATTGCTTGTAACGACAAATAGTTTCATAAATAACGCCCTCTTTGCAGGATTTCCTGTTCCCGGGCAACGACCTCGCAGGCCTGGTCAAATTCACCTGAATATCCGTCAATAAAGCACTGCCTGAGCTCCTCGTGGTTTTCAACCATGCTTTCAAGGGTCTGGAAAAAAACGTGAATATCGACACCCCGCGGTTCAACCTCTGACGATACCTGCGCTAGACCAAAATCAATCAGTACACACCGTCCGCCACGCACAAGGATATTACTCGTAGTAAGGTCCCCGTGGATAATCCCGGCCTTGTGAAGACGGCCGATCATTCTCCCTGCTTCACCTACGAGGTGAGGTTCCAGGCATTCCTTGAGCATCGGCCCTTCGACCTTTTCCATGCGGATAGAGTCTTGGGTGATGTCGCTAATGACAGGCGTGGGTACACCTGCCCTTCTGGCCATTGATATGAGGCGTGCCTCCATGCGTGTGCGTTCACGGATAAGCTGCCGGTCTAGACCCGGAGAGCGATAGCATTTCCCCCGTCGTTCCTTGCAAACATCGTACCGGCCGATTGTTACTACCGCCTCAGCCCCGATTGCGGTAGTACGCCCGGAAAAGGAAACGGGTGTTGACGAGATGGACTCATCAGATCTCCATACCACATCTACCTGGTCTACCCGGAAGGAGGGATTGACATGGGACGAAGCAAGAGGGGTGCTGACACCGTGTTCGAGCATGACCCTTCCCGTATATGCGATCATGGCCCCGTTATCCCCCAGGAACCCTGCATCGGGCACATGGAATGAAGCCCCCCTCTCTTCTCCCATTACCTTCAGCATATCACGGAGTCGCCTGTTTGCACCGACACCTCCGACCAGCAGTACTTCCTCCTTCCCGCTGTGTGCCAGTGCCCGTTCGGTCACCTCGACACACATGGCAAACGCAGTCTCCTGGAGGCTGTTGCAGACGTCTTCAATGGCAGCCCTGCTCTCCTTCGCTGCACTGACAAGGCCTGAAAATGCCAGATCCATACCTTTCACGGTATAGGGCAGATTAATGTAACTGCCCTTTCCGGCAAGCTCCTCAATAACAGGCCCTCCCGGGTGGGGAAGTCCTTTGCTCCTCGCGAATTTATCGAGAGCATTGCCAAGGCCAATATCAAGAGTTTCACCAAAAATACGGTAGCGGGACTTCAGGTAGCCGATTACCTGGGTATTCGCCCCGCTGGCATATAGCGTGACGGGGTCATCACAGCCTGTTGCATACCGTCCAATCTCAACGTGGGCGACGCAATGGTTAACTCCGACAAGCGGCACTCCGAGCGCAAGGGAAAGTGACCGTGATGCGGTAGCGATCGTGCGGAGACAAGGCCCGAGACCTGGACCAATAGAAAATGCAACCCCTTCAATGGCTGATGTATCCCCATAGTCCAGCAGGACCCGGGAGATGACTTCCCTCATCTGTGAGGCGTGGTGCTGGGCGGCTTCCCGCGGGTGAATTCCCCCCTGGACTGGCTTGTATGGGCGGGAACAGATAGCACGGAGAGATGTATCAAAAACAGCGGCACTGAGATTCCAGGCAGTGCCTTCAATCCCCAGGACCGGCCCAAAAACAGGCATCTGATCTTATTTTTTAAATTCGGTATAGCCACATTTTCCGCAGGCGGCACGGTCTTTGTGCCCGGCCATCATAATTCCGGGTCCGCACCTCGGGCAGTATTTCATATCAGTGGTGACCTTCTCGCCATCGACTTTATAATATGAACCACGCCTGGCAGCCTTTGATTCCTTGGCTTTTTTTGCTGCCATGATTATGCTGCCTCTTCCTTCGGTTTAGGCACTCCGCGGGTCATCAGGAACTGCCGCTCGGTTTTCACCTTTGTCTCTTCATTATCATAAATGCGGGCCATGCCTGTGAGTTCCATCTTTCCGAAACCGGTCTTTAATGAATCAATTACCATCTGCTTCTCACTTGTGTTGAGAAGTGCTGATAATTTTCCGGTGATTTGCATCCTTGAGGGGGTAGCACCATCGTATCGGAGGACGAAATTGAGTTCTCTCCTCATGAGAAGCTCGTTTCTCTTATCCTTCGTTATCTCAAACTCCATCGATATCCTCTAATTATAGGTAACGACTTTATTTAAAACATGATCATGATTCTTATGGATCCAGGAAAACAGATTTTATGCATTATTTTATCAATCGGCTAATTATTCTGGGTTTTTTACAAAATAGGTCAGCATATCCCGGGCTTTCTCTTTGGCTTCCTGATCAACCTGGCGGAGGACAACACCCTCCCCGGGTTGCCCATATAGAATGACGGATCCTTCATTTGAAGCAATTACAAGAGGAATTACTGCAAGGTCTTCCTCACCGTCTACATAGATCATTACCTGCGGATGCTTAACGGCCTCATTCAGTCCCTCGATAAGTTCTTCCGAGAGGGAACCGGGAGGGTTTTTTACCCGGATGCAGTGGTCGTAGAGAGCTGGAGTCCTGTCACATGGCGATCTCATGGTATGTCCATCGATGATAGCGATGGCTGGTGTGATCCCCAGCTGGAGGAGACTGTGCGTTACTACATCCCCTACAGTATATACCTGCTTTCCCCGGATAAGAGGGATAATATCTGCGATGTCAGGATAAAGAATTCCAAAAGGGGCCTTGAAAAATTTTCTTTGCTCCTCTGGAAGGATGAGCATTACCGGACCTTCAATGCATATTTGCCGGGAAGTTTGATATTCATCTTTTTGGAGATTTCAGACCGTTCCGGATCAATAATGACAAGATAACCAGTCCAGTCGGTACTCAGGTTCCCTGACCCGCATACCGTGCAGGCTTCACCTTCAACGACCCGGTGGCATTCACGGCATACATATCCCTGCTTTTTCCTACTGGCCACCACGTTCGCCACCCTTTTCCTTCTCTTTCTCCTTGTTCATGTCATCTTCCAGCCATACACCGGTACCAAGACCGGACTGTCTCATGGTAAGACCAATCTTGCTGTCCCTTGGCTCCCGCTCGTTAAGGCTGAGGGTCACAACACGGCTCCGGATGGGTTCGCCGACCGCAATAAATCTCTTCGATTCCTGGCAGATCAGGCGGGAGTTCTTTTCGTCAAAACTGATGTATTCGTCTGAAATCTGGCTGACGTGAAGCATTGCATCAATTGGCCCGAGGCTCACAAACGCCCCGAAACTTGTAGTTTCGACAACAAGCCCCTCCATTACTTCCTGGAGTGACAACCGGAGTACCAGTGCTTCAAAATCAACGTCGTAATATACGGCCCCGTCTCCGGGAATAATCTCCCCTTCCCCGATATTCAGCACCTTTGTTACGCCGATAAAGATCCCGATCTCCTTGTCTATACTTCCCTCGAGCTGTTCCTGGAGGACCTCGAGAATTACCTTATCAAGTGCTTCGCCAAGACGATGAGGAGGAACTCTCACCTTGTCGCTAAGCTTCATCCTGTAATACATGATCCATTATCTCCTTATTACACAGAGTTTTTTCTGATTTTTTAGTGCTATTACCGGAATTCTGTTAGAGAGCAGCTGGTTCCGTAATGCGCGGTCATTTGTCAGCACCATTCCCCCATGCCGTTGAGCATAGCCGGAAATCCGGTCATCAACCGTACCTTCATCAGTACCGCTCTCCACGATTGCGCACTTCCGGGAAATCTCGAGGCCAAGCCTTGCTGCTGCGGCATCTTTCCCGTGGCCTCCGGACAGGCGCTTCAGTTCATTCACTACTTCTGAAAGGACGATCGGTTCATACGAGCCGAGGAGATCCCTCAACTCTTCAAACAGGTCTATCCTGAACTGGTATGGCATCATAAGCGCATTGGTATCCAGGAGGACGGTCACTCGGTGAGAATTCCCATCCCGATCAACCGCCATCTCGCTCCCACCTGCCGGCTGATCGCAATTCTTCCACCCAGTTCTGCACATACCGGCCTCTTCAGGGTCACTTCAACCGCGTCTTTCTTGGTATTGGTCACGACACCAACCGTCACTGCAGTCCCGACCGAGAGCATCAGGGGTTCGTTGTGTTTGAGAGGTTCAATTGTTAACTCGCTTGTCGCCCCTACCACACGTTCCATTAACATAACCCGGAATTTTAATTTATCCCATACCGGAGGCAGGGATCCAACATGACCGGCGACCTGCCCTGCAAGTGCATCACTTTTCGTAAGAGCCGGGTCTAACTTGGTGGCAATCCCAAGGAGCCCACCAGGGGATGCATCCAGGACCTTCTTGGATCCGGCGTTGATCGAAGTAATTTTTGTTTCAATCGGGTCCCACCGGATCCTGTTTTCGACCTGTTTCTGCCGCCCGGGACGGATCTCGATATCGTCGCCCTCCTTGAGCTCGCCTCGGATGAGGGAGCCCCCGATGACGCCGCCCTTTACTTCTTTCCAGTTACAGCCGGGTTTATTGATATCAAAGGACCGCGCAATCAGCATCATCGGTTTTGCATTAGGGTCACGTTCCGGTTCCGGAATCGTCTGGTCCAGTGCTTCCACCAATGCCCCGATATTGATGCCTTTCTGGGCTGATACAGGGATTATTGGGGCATTTTCCGCGATTGTTCCCTTAATGAATTTTTTCACCTGGTCATAATGTGCCCGCGCCTCTTTTGCACTGACGACATCAATCTTGTTCTGGACAATGACAATGTTCTTGATTCCTACCAGTTCGAGCGCCATGAGGTGCTCTTTCGTCTGTGGTTGCGGGCAGACCTCGTTCGCGGCAATAACGAGCATCGCACCGTCCATCAGGGCCGACCCGGAAAGCATGGTTGCCATCAGGGTCTCGTGTCCCGGTGCATCGACAAAGGAAACTGAACGGAAAGGTACTGCTTTGGACCCACAAACCGGGCAAACCGGTTTGGGAGAAAATGCATCAGGGCCTTCACAACCGGGACATTTATAGAACGTCACATCTGCATATCCGAGACGGATCGAGATCCCCCGTTTAATTTCTTCACTGTGCCGATCCGTCCAGGTGTCAGTCAACCCATACACAAGAGTTGTCTTCCCATGGTCCACATGTCCGACAACACCTATGTTGACACTTGGAATTGTTACATCACGCAAATGTGATCAAACCTCCCTAT
>JBAXTR010000156.1:0-5759 GCA_037130095.1 Methanomicrobiales archaeon | reverse complement strand
GTATAGAGAATTAAGAAATTTCTATATATTTTTGTATTTCCATCACCATTGGACTGGATAAGTTGAGGAAGCGAGAAGACTGTTCAGATTATTGAACATATGTTCATAATTAAGAACGATAGTATTTCGGAGATATTCTTACAGGATTTTTCTTCCGGGAGATTTTTAATATGTATTTATCAATCAGGAATCCCGTTAATCGCCAGTCACAGTGTATAGGTAATCTCTATATTTTATAGTCGCCACAATAAAATAAAGTGGTTTACTTTATTTCTTCATAATTTATAGTCAATACGTATGGCAGGGAAAAAGACGAAACCCTCGAAAGCAGGAAAGAACAAGGTAACGAAAGCGACCACACCCGTGAATAAAAAGAGCCTCGGGGCCACAATAAAAGAGAAACTGCTTGGAAAATCAAAATGATACAAACTGCATCCGAAATATTCCACTGGTGAGCCATGTCGGGAAAAACAGGTATTATCCGTGAACTTGGTGAGAGCGGACTTCTCCTGCCGGAGATGGTGAACAACGGCCTTAGCGCAAATGATCGGATAAAATATTATTTTACCCTTATCCAGACGGCACAATCATTTGCCGATAACCCGGGAACCGGGTGTCCCAACCTTACCCGTGAGCGGGAAGCTGCAGGTATTACATCTGACCATTTTGACCGGGTTATTCCGGAGTCCAGAAAGACCGGCCCCTCCCTGTACCAGGTACCCGGTCTCCCGGATATATTTCAGGAGATCAAAACATGTTTTCACGAGATGCAGGCCCCGGTTAAGAAATACGGGCTCCCCGAAGCGACAGATTACCAGGAACGGCTGGAAACACTTTACAAAGAGATCCCGGATAATAACCGGGAGATCATTAGCGGAGAGATGATAGCCCGGATCACTGCCGGGGAGCGGGGCGGCCCGGACAGCCTGCATATCCTCCTCATGGACATGCACAAATCGCTGAATTCCCTCCAGAAACTTATTTCAACAGAAACGATCGCCGGTGCGATGACCTATAATCTCAGTGACACCGACAGGGGCCTTGTCCGTGCGTTCATGGCCGGGCTGAACCGGACTGCCCCGTTGAAATTCGACCACCCCGGCCTTGGTACCACGGCCACGAGTTCAAACGGCAGACTCGTAATCCAGAACGATATCGGGGTTACCGATGCCCACGTCCTTGTGGTCCATGCAGAACAGGGACTTGTAAGGGTCACGTATACCGATATCCACATGCCGAGGCTCCAGTTTTTCCAGGCGTTGTTTGATTCCTGGGACGTTACCTGGAACGATACCGTGTCTAAAAATGCCGGGGAGGACTTTGAAAAGAAAATGTACCACCTCTCCACCGGGCTGTATCATGCGGATGACGGGGAAGACCAGGAGCGGTTCCTGGAATTCCTTGGGTCAAGGATTGTTTTCCTCATCGACTGGAACCGGGCGAGAAAGAGGCTTCGGAGTTTCCTCCCGAATAAGGACTGCATCAGCGTGCTCCGGTGGAGTGCCGGGCACGACGTCGGTCATGTCGGGTGGCTCCAGCTTGGCGGGGAGAAGCTGATTTATGACGGCCTTGAAATGGCAGCACGGGTGCCGCTACGGTACGGTGAGCCGTTGCACCAGATCCTTGGCCGGGAAAAAACAGTCGAGTATTTCCAGTGGGTACTGAATGCATCGGCGAACGGGCTCCTTGCCAACCACCCCCGCCTGCTTATCCAGGACGAGATCAAGGCAGAACTGCTGAGATATTTCCATTCTGCACATGAAAACATGATGGAGATCTGCGAGTACCATGCCACCCTCACGGTTGAACTCGCCATGGCGGTCCGTGATTCTCTCCTGCACATCGCGAGGAAAGAGGACAGCCAGTTCCCCGAGAGAACCGCAAGGCGTGCGAAAATGTGGGAAAGCGAGGCGGACAGCCTTGTCTCGAAGGTCAGGTCACTCTCACTCCGGTTCGAGGCAGCGAGGCAGTATACCGACCTGATCAACATGGCAGATGATGCGCTGGATTTCCTCGAGGAAGCGTGTTTTTTTACCACGCTCGTACCAAAAAGCACCCATTCCGGGAGGATGTTACAGGAACTGGTATCACTCAGCGAAATTGCAGTCAAAGGCAGCCAGGAATACTTAAAAGCTGTAATCGCCTCGCAGTACCTCAATAAGGGGTACACCAGGGAGGAGATGCAGGACTTCATCCGGGCCATTGACCGTGTCATCAGTCTCGAGCGGGAAGCGGATGAGGCACTCAGGAATACTGAGAAGGTTATCCTCCTTGAAACAACGGATTACAAGGAGCTCAGGACGTTCTTTGAAATTGCAAAAATCATTGAAAATTCAACGAATTCCATGATGAAAGCAGCCTTTGCACTGCGGGACAATGTCCTGGAGGGCCTGAACTGGTAACCATGACGAAACATTCATCACCTGCAATTGCCTTTTTCGGGCATGGACAGCGATCTGAACTTCCGTCCGAAGAGTTCGGAAACAAGGCCGCAGGCCTTGGCACGATGTCCCAGCTGGGTGTCCCGGTGCCTCCCGGCTTTTCATTGAATATTTCCCTGTGCGAAGACTATTACAGGAATGGGATGCAAATTCCCCCAAACCTTCCGGACCTGCTCAATGAAGGTATTGCCTTCCTTGAAAAGTCGACCGGCCTGGCATACGGGGGCCCGAAAAAGCCCCTGCTTGTATCAGTGCGGTCAGGTGCACCAGCCTCGATGCCCGGGATCATGGACACCATCCTCAACGTCGGGCTGAACCATGAAACAATCCGGGGTCTTATCTTCCAGACGGGAAACCCAAGGTTTGCATGGGACTCCTACAGGAGGCTTTTTGAGAATATGAGCGAAATCGTGTTCGCCCACAGCCCCGGCCAGTATCAGTCCCTGCTGTCGGTGATCATGGCGAACGAGGGTATATCCGATGCCGTGGAAATGGACTCCTCGAGCCTCAGGAGGCTCATTGATGACTACCAGCGCTTGTTTTTCTCCCATGAAAAAGAGGTTTTTCCCCAGGACGTCCATAACCAGCTGGTCCTTTCATCGGTTGCGGTGCTCCGTTCATGGACAAGCCCAAGGGCAGAGTCCTTTCGCCGGATGCACCAGGTACAGGATCTTCGTGGGACTGCGATTACCGTGCAGGCGATGGTATTCGGGAACATGGGCCTTAATTCCGGGGCAGGGGTGGCATTCACCAGGAACCCGTGGAATGGTGAGAATGAGCCGGTCATCGACTTCAAATTCGGTGCCCAGGGCGAGGATGTGGTCTCCGGGAATCAGTCTGCAACAACCCAGGGAGAATTAAAAGAGTCCATGCCCTTAGTGTACGACGATCTCCTGAAGATCGGAAAAATGCTTGAATTGCATTTTCTTGATATGCAGGACCTGGAATTTACCGTGCAGGAGGGAAAGCTCTACATCCTGCAGAGCCGGAACGGGAAGCGGTCCCCCCTGTCGGCGTTGCGCATCGCCGTCGATATGTGTCGTGAAGGAGTGATAACACCGGAGGTAGCATTATCGCACCTGGATGGAATTGACCTCGACTCGATCAAGGTCCAGCGGGTGTCAACCCGGGATTACCCGATCGGGACCGGTATCTCTGCATCGGGTGGCGTTGCCACAGGTAGTGTTGCGTTAACGCCGGAACGGGCCCTTGATGATTCGGATAAAGGACCTGTTATCCTGGTCAGGGAGACCGCATCACCGGAGGATATTGAAGGGATAGAAAGCGCATCAGGCCTTCTTACCGCGAAAGGGGCGAGGACTTCGCACGCCGCAGTAGTTGCACGCCAGATGGGGAAAGTCTGCATTGTGAATTGTGCCGGTCTTAACATCGACACATCCTACCATAAATGTCATATTGGTGGCGTGGAACTGAGGGAAGGGGATACCATCTCCCTGGATGGGGATTCGGGCCTGGTGTATACCGGGGTTGTTGGTATAACTTATGAAAAACCCCTTGATCTTCTTGAAATTGTCAGCTCATGGAGATCCGGCACCATTAACACAACAGCTCCTGCTCCCGGTAAGGAAAAATAAGAAAACTGGGTGTACCATGCAGGCGTGTGGACTCCGGGTAGAATTAATACCGGGGATACAGGGCAAGGAACGGTTACAGCGTGGAACAGGGAAACCCGCGTGACGGGTCATCGGACTGGCAGCCCGGACTGTCAGGAAGTAAGCCCCATAATCACGTGAATATTATTTGCAACCGTGAAGGAGTACCAGCCGATCAGGACGGCAAGAAAATTTAACCCTACACCAGGGATTATTTCGTCACACCACCGGACCGTAATTGCCATCAGGACAACCACGAGCCACTTCACAAAAAAATGGGTGAAAGGTGTCCCAACGAAACGGACCATGAGATCGTTAGCTTCCGATGCCCCGAGTGACAGGCCAATCGATGTTGTAGCAATGTCGATCCCGAACAGGCAGGCAAGGATAACAATTCCTATAAATACGGGGGCATTCATATCCCCGGAAATGACACTCCAGATGACCTTGACATCGAAGTACTTGTTTACTGAAGAATTATTATGAGAAATATCCCCCTTCATATTGTTCGCTCCATTGTAAACAGTACCAAAAAACCAAATGGTATTTGTTTAATTTTTTGGATCTCGCTCAAGGATCCCGGTCCGGGCCTCTCTGTTTTGTCAGAATTGCAAGCTGACGCTTTATTTCTGCATTTTCCTGCCTGATCTGGCGGCTGAGAACCATCATCTGCCGGTCCTGCCACTGGGAAAATGCGAACATAATGAGGAGCAACCCTATTGCAATCGACAGGGCGCCCCATTTCACCGTATATGGCGACGTGAGGGTATAAAAGCCGTAATAGGTGAAAAGTGGTCCTGCTATCATAAAAAATACCGCTGATGCCAGGCTTAACCTGGATCTCATCTCAAATTCTTTCTCTGAAAGATCGCCTTCCACGAGGAAGAGTGATCTGGTCCTGAATGTCTGTTCCCCCACCTTTCCGGCTATTTCTTTCGGATTCGCAGTTCCCGCGAGTAATTCAATACTGTCCATCTTCGCTCCCTTCAGAAGTCCTTTGATAACGCCCGAAGCTCAGGATAAATCCTTTTCATCTCTTTGATTGCAACACCGGCCTCTTTCAGATGTTTCTCAAACCCGGCATTGTCATGATCTCGGTCGGCAAGGATCGCCTTCATGGTAGCCAGCTCTGCATCTTCGGCGCTTGATCGTACCTGCTCAATTCTTGGGAGGGCCATCCCAATCGTAAACCCGATGGACGACCCAGGTGAAGCAAATGATTTCGCCGCATTAAAGGAGACAGACGACCGGGCGATATCCTCTTTCCCTGCTCTCATCTGTTCCCATACTACATTCTTACCAGCAGTGTTCCCGATTGACGGGACTCCGGAAAGCTTGATGTATGCATCATTACAGGCTGAGTATCCGTTTTTAAAATTCCTGACTCCCTCGTTCCAGCTGGCATCGAAACGGGATACGTCCTCCTCGTCCTGCACGAGGTTCCTTGAATAACCCTCGACACTGCTTTTCATATACTCATTCCCTGGTTTATCAATTTCCTTGTAGAACACACCGGAGCCGAACAGGTAGATTGAATCTGGACTGATATTTTCTTCGGACACCGGGGCATCATGGAAGATTGTTTCCTCTACCGGCCCTGCAACAAGAGCTGTGCTCGCGAGAATACCGCCAATCAGTATCACATACTTTAAGACAAAGAAATTCAAAATGCCAGCACAATATATTTTCTGCCATTACTATATAA
>JBAXTR010000155.1:0-5812 GCA_037130095.1 Methanomicrobiales archaeon | reverse complement strand
CCGGTGAGATCACCCTGATCGGGAAAGGGGCCGGGTCAGTTGAGACTGCCAGTGCAATCATTGGGGATATCCTGTTTATTTCGTCCCATGTACGGAGTAATTGAACGACGAAGGCAGTACCTGCACCTGATGCGGCAGGTCACCCTTGAACAGGGCTTTTTTACCGTTACCAACATACAGGAGGCAGCGGAGGTACCAAGGAGCACAGCCCAGGACTGGGTCAACCGGCTTGTTTCTGAAGGGTGCGTTGTAATTAAGGACCGGAAACAGGGCCGTAAAGCCGCCCGGTATGCAGCCGTAAGCGCGGTACCGTCATCAGCCTGCCGGAGAATTTTTACTACGGTTGATGGCGAATGGGTTGAGATCTACCATGAATGCATGAGTGGAGCCTGCGCAGCATTCTGCGGGTACCATCACAGGATGGCAGGGGGTGCACTCAACCACGTCCAGAGAGATGGTACCTTACTTAGGGAATGTGCAAAGATTGGCAGGGGGGAAATCTCAATCGGAGCATACCCGTCCCCGGCGGTCGGGGTGACCGGTGTACGCCGGGAGGGTGATATGGTCGCCCAGGAGATCAGGTGTATCGGGGGCCCCGCCTATTCACTGACTGACATGATGTCGGGTGCAAAAGGTGTCAGCCATGTGAAAGTCCGGAAAAAAGGCGGGGTTGTTGAAGGGGAGGTCTTTACACGGGCACTGACCCACGTGATTATCGGGATCGATGATACTGACAGCCCCGAAGGGGGTGCCACCTTTGCGCTGGCCCTGGCCCTCCTGCAGTATATTACAGGCATGGAGGGACTGATTCCCATCGGGCATCATGTTGCCATGCTGTACCCCGGGCTTCCCGGAAAAACAGCAGGCAATTCGTGCAGCTTTATTGATGTGGCCGTCGAACCCGGGGTAATAGAACAGGTAAAAAACCGGGCAGTCAAGTTTGTTAATGACGAGGCATTGTCCCACGAATGGGGTATTGCCATCAGGACCGGGTTCCGTATTCCCGCTGAACTCAGGGAGTATGGAAGACTGGTCCGTTCCGGGGTAGTCAGCCGGGAATTTGCTGACCGTGTCGCCAGGAATAACAATGTAGACCTCTATGGTGGACGCGGCGTAATTGGTGCCCTTGCAGCAGTTTCACTCTGGGGCCTTGATAATTCGGTGTTATTGAACGTTGACGCAGGCATTCCTGGGTCCGATGTCTGAATCGTGCCTCCCGAAACCCGGTAAAAAATAGGCATGTATACAATTATACCTGTTTAAGGATCAGGGCGTCTGATCTCGAGGCTGACATCAAAATTTCGGACTGAATGAGTGAGGGCGCCGATACTGATGATATCAACCCCGGGGACTGCATAACCAAGGATTGTATCCACGTTAATCGTCCCGGAAACCTCAATAACCCTGCCTGCCCTCAGATTTCCGGAATTCAGCTTTTCAAGGGTAAGCATAACCATATCCGGGGTCATGTTATCCAGCATGATAATATCCGCCCCGGCCTTTGCGGCAATGACAGCCGCATCGGGTTCCTCTACCTCCACCTCGATTTTCCTGTAAAGTGACCGTGCTTTGGCGGCCTTTATTGCGTCAGCGAGCGGTACAAGGGCGAGGTGGTTGTCTTTGATAAGCACCCCGTCTGAAAGGGAATACCGGTGGGGGTCCCCGCCGCCAAGCATAACTGCTTTCTTATCAAGGGCTCTCATGCCTGGTGCGGTTTTCCTGGTCGCTGCAACGCGGCAGTTACTACCTGCAGACCGGACCAGGTCCATGTAGAATTTTGTCCTGGTTGCTATCCCGCTCATTCTGCCAATGATATTTAACGTGGTCCTCTCCAGGAGAAGGATGCTGGAGGCTTTTCCCTTCAGTGAGAGGACAACCTCCCCCCGTTTTACAGGGGTCCCGTCAGGGCATGACACGGTGACCTGAATACCGAAATGGGTAAAAAGGAGCCCAGATTCATAAAGGCCGCAAATTATCCCCTCATCCTTTGCGATGATTACGGCAGTGCAGCAGGTGTCCTGCGGGATGACTGCATCCGTTGTTATATCGCCGGAGGGTGCATCTTCCCGGACAAAAGAGAGGAGGTATTCCAGGGTTACTTCGGTCATGGTATGAATGAACTAGTCAGAGGTATCAGGTCCCGATAACAAGTGGATTTTCCAGGTTCCGGAGCAGTGTCAGGATGGATAGGGCTGCAAGATAGCTGGTTGCTGCATTGTCCGGGCTTGGTACATTCCTGACTTTGATGTACGCGTCCCCGAATTTTCCCTCCACAAAAATCTCGTGAATGTTACGGTCTACACCCGGGTCAACCCAGAGTTCTACATCCGCGTCGATCCCGGCTGCAAGGCCAAGGGCGACTGAAACGTTGACATTTTTCGGGAATTCCTTGATACACTCGTTTGATTTTCCGGAAAACACAAGTCTTCTTTCACTGGCCTCTAACCCGAGTGATTCCGGGCTCTTTGTTGTCCTGAGTAATAACCGGTCAATCCCCGCAATCTGCCCGGCCTTGATGTTATCAAGGCCCATTATCGCACCGCTTGGGATATAGATCTTTTTCTGGTTATTCTTAGCGGATTCGGTAAGTAACGCGAGAAATGCTTTGTCCGAAAGTGCCCCTACGCTCATGATTACCAGGTCCTTGTGATGATGGAGGACCTGCTCTCCAAAGAGCCGGACTGCCTTGATCGATGCCGCCTCCACCACGATGTCAAATTCAGCCGAAATAAAAACGCCAAAATCGTCATACGCGACCCCACCGCAGACCAGGGCCAGCTCGTGGGATTTCTCGGGAACAATATCGAATAATGCAACAATCTCAAACTTATCCTGGTATTTTGCAATAATATGTCCGATATTTCCACAGCCGATTAACCCGATCCTGATCATTATACACACATAGTAGATCTCATCGGTTAATTATTTTGATTGGATTAAAGGGATTTTTTTTAATTTCTATTTCAATGCAGCATTAACCTGTACCGGAATCTTTTACCCCTGGATATTAGGATAGCATTTGCCAGTGAAAATAACGGTTTGCGGCTGCCACGTTGCTGAATAGCAGGAACTCATAACTCCCAAAAGAGAATAGTACACGAAATGATTCTGCGGAGGGTACGAGGTTTTGGAACACGAAGTTTCCGTTCCTGGAGGTAGTGCTGACGGTTGCGGGACCCTCCGGGAAATCAGGGATACCTGTGTTTACATCCAGACATTCGGGTGCACGTACAACCACGGCGACACAAGGAAACTTATCGAGGTCCTCAGGCACCAGGGGTGCTCGATATCCGGGTCCCCGCAGGGTGCGGATGTCATTATTATCAATAGTTGCACGGTGGTTGAGAGCACCGCGCGAAAAGTGCTTCGTACGATAAAGGCATACAGCAATTCGCGGCTTTATATTACCGGGTGCATGCCTGCCGTAGATGCTGAAAGACTCCTCTCTGTCTGTTCTCCTGGAATTATCCCCCCAGGGTGTATCCAGGAGGCCTACCGTTTACACCCGGCGATACAAAAATCGACGACCGGGATTGTCCAGGTTGCCCAGGGGTGCCTTGGGACCTGTTCCTATTGTATCACGAGGAAAGCACGGGGGCCACTGGTTAGTTTTCCCGGCGATGAAATTATCAGCCAGGTCAGGCAGTATGCCAGCCTTGGTGCGATTGAAATCCAGCTTACTGCACAGGATGTCAGTGCATGGGGATATGACACCGGGAAGTCGCTTCCCCTCCTCCTCGATTCTATTACTAGGATCCCCGGGGAATTCCGGGTCCGTATCGGGATGATGAACCCCCTGACACTCCGGCGGATAATTCCCGGTCTCCTTGGTGTCTTCGGGAGCGAAAAGATATTCCGGTTCATCCATGTGCCAATCCAGTCGGGTTCAGACAGGATACTGGAACGGATGAGAAGGGGTTACACCTCTGCGGATTGTATCGCCCTTATTGATACCTTCAGGGAACAGTTCCCGGATATCTCGATCATGACGGACATGATCGTCGGGTTTCCCGGGGAATCTGAAGAGGACTTTTTACAATCGCTTGACCTCATTAAGAAAATCCGGCCGAACAAGGTGAATATTACCCGCTTTTCAAAGCGCCAAGGTACCGGTGTTTCCGGGGAGCATGATTTTACCGATTATATCAAGAAAAAACGGTCGAGGATGATGAATACGTGTTCCGAAGAGGTGTACCATGCGCAAAATGCCCCCTGGATTGGCAGGTCCGTCCCCTTTATTGTTACCGAGAAAATCAGGGAAGGTTCAGTGTTTGCCCGTACCCCGCTGTACCAGGGCCTTGTCATCAGGGAAGATCTACCCCTCGGTACGACAGGGGCTGCCACAATTACCGAAGAAAGAATGTACTATTTTATTGGCTCGAGAGAATGAGCCTGTTTTAACCCCATTACAAGTTCCGGGGCCCGGACCCGGGCGTCGTCCCATTATCTATCAGTGTTTGTATTCTCCCTGCCTGCACCTGTTCTGACCGTATTGGCAATATTTTTTAAAGATTATTTTCTATCTGGCTCTTATCAAAGGCCACTACTATCATATCGCATCATATGGTTTATAGATGCAGAAAACGAAAATTTGGGGGAATTTTATAACCTATATTTTCATCATCTGCCCTCGCCAAATGAGATTAGAACGTATAACAGCACTTCGGGGATAGTAACATGGACGAAATAGAGACCGGATTTACAAAACTGACTGAAAAAATCGATGAGATGACGAAAAAAACAGATGATGCTGCAAAAAAAATTAAAGAAAATGATGCGGTGCTCATGGAGAAAATGGGCGGGATGGCGCTACCGGTTATACAGTCAATTGGTCTGAATATGCTGGAAAAAGGTAAACAACAGGGTAGCGGTGAATTATATGATACGTCCTTTTACCAGCAGAAGATGATTGTCCTTGGTAAAACAGAGCCGGTCAAGTTCCGGCTTGATGATATCAGTAAAAAGGTGGATGACCAGTTCTGCCTCCTTTCTGAAGACGGAAAATTTTATGAGATCATGTATAGTTCAGACGGGTTCCTGGTAGATTCCTATCTTCATCCGCTCGCCCCTAGGGAAGTCCTTGACCTCTATGGGTACGAAATCATGTTCATGCTCTACCGTGCACTGCAAGACTATCTTAAAAACCAGGATGCACTTCTTGAAGCCCTTGAAAAGACGATTAATTTTGTTTTCGCAAAAGGCGAATAATTTTTACTATCTCTTTACTTCTACGGTCCGGGTGGGACCAAACGATATTTAAAAAAACACTCAAGTTTTCTCTTTCCAGTCAAATGTCGGGAACATCGGTTTCAGCAGGTCATCATCGCTGTGAAGTGCAGACAGGGTGAAGGACTTGTTGTATTTTCTTCCGTTGGTATCTTCAAATTCTACGACCGCTCTTGCCTCAGTTATCATCTGTGGCAGTTCATACGTGAATTTCCCTTCCACTGCTAGTTCCGGGACCTGGAATTCCATGTTTAGCGGAATTAGTGACACCCCGATATTCCGTATCTGCGTGTTCCCCCTGTTTATCACAGTAACGACTTTTGTATTTTCAGAGAGGACAACAGCCAGGTCAGTAAGTCGTTCCGAGTCCTGAAAGATCTGAAAGGACATTGCAAGGGTAATTACAAGGATTACTGCAATACCTGTCAGGTAGACGCTGATAACCGCCAAAAGGGCGCTGATAATCAGTCCTGCTACGATAATTATAAGCTGGTTACGCTTCATAGAAGATCAAAAACCCGAAATATGATAAATGGGCCCGATGTGATTCGAACACATGACCTCCCGGTTATCAGCCGGGCGCACC
>JBAXTR010000154.1:0-5818 GCA_037130095.1 Methanomicrobiales archaeon | reverse complement strand
TAACTCTACGAAATTCTGGTTTTAGGAATTGTCATGAAATTAGCGAAGTACTGAATCTGGAAATAGATTTGAGAGGGTTTCCCATGTAAATGTCTGAACATACCCAGAGACAAGGAGGTTTTGAACAGAGCATTTTCATGGTTCGGGTGTGAACACCCGTTCATGTGTGTTTAAACAGAGCCAGATTTTGAGATTATTCCCTATCCCAACCGGAGTCACCACAGTGGCGGGGCGGAACTCATGGAGCGGGACTCAATATTGGAATAATCTAATCTGCATGATAGATTAGAGAAGGTTTCAAAAGAACCAAAAAAACCAGATATTTCTCCTTATCGCAGAATTACCATTTCCTGGTCCCGGACAATGAACCAAGCATCCCCCTGATAATTTCACGCCCGATCTGACTGCCGATAACAACCGCTGCACCCTTTGCCGCAGCCCCAATAACGTCACTTCCCCGGGGTCGCTTTTCCGGTGCGGGAGATTTTAGCTGGGTTTCCTTTGGTTTTTCTTTAGTGTCTGAAGGGACTGCTTTTTCTGCCCGGGATTTTAATTGCTCGTATGCGGACTCCCTGTCAATACCCGTCGCATATTGAGCCTGGAATGGTGAATTCCTGATGATCTGGGTTCGTTCTTCCGGGGTTAACGGGGCCATTCTGCTGTGTGGCGGATAAATAAGCGCCCGTTCAACGACCATGGGACTTCCCTGGACATCAAGCATCGAGATCAGTGCTTCCCCGATCCTGAGCTCCGTAATTGCACTGGTAGTATCAAAAGCCGGGTTTGCACGTAACGTCTGGGCGGCACCCTTCACGCTTTTCTGGTCTTTCGGGGTAAAGGCACGGAGAGCGTGATGCACACGGTTACCAAGCTGGCCAAGGACTGCATCAGGGAGATCGAGGGGATTTTGCGTGACAAAAAATACCCCGATCCCTTTTGACCGGATCAACCTGACTACCTGGGTGATCCGCTCCTTCAGCATGTCCGGCGTATCCTGGAAGAGTAAATGGGCCTCGTCGAAGAAAAAGACGAGTCTGGGTTTTGGTGGATCACCTACTTCGGGGAATTTTTCAAAGAGCTCGGAGAGGAACCAGAGCAGGAGGGTCGCATAGATTTTCGGAGACTGCATCAGCTTGTCAGCTGCCAGGATATTGATCATTCCCCTTCCCGAGGGGTCAGCCCTGACAAAATCCATAACGTTTAATGCCGGCTCCCCGAAAAAGCGGTCGCCACCCTGCTGTTCCAGGGTAAGCAGACCCCTCTGGATGGCCCCGATACTTGCGGTTGAAATATTCCCGTACTCTGTCCGAAGGTCTTTGGCATGATCACCACAATACTGGGAGATCGCCCTGAGATCTTTTAAGTCCAGGAGTAAAAGGCCCTGGTCATCTGCTATTTTAAAGACCAGTGTCAGCACATCAGTCTGGATATCACTTAAGTCCAGGATGCGTGCCAGTAACAGCGGGCCCATCTCGGATACAGTGGTCCGCACCGGATGACCAAGTTCCCCGTAAACGTCCCAGAACGTTACGGGATAGCCACCGTAGGAAAATTCTGAAAGCCCAACTTCTGTTGCCCTTTCGGTGATCTTCGGACTATCTTCTCCCGGCATTACCATGCCGGACAGGTCTCCCTTGATATCTGCCATAAAAACAGGGACACCTATTTTGCTAAAATTTTCCGCTAGCACCCGCAGGGTAACGGTTTTTCCCGTGCCGGTTGCCCCGGTCACAAGGCCATGCCGGTTCGCCATACCGGGTAGCATACTGACTATTTCCCGCCCTTTTGCTATAGGAACGGGCGCAGAATTGTCTGTCATCTCAACCCATCTGCAGTATAGTGTTTAGGAAGATATGGTTTATTCGGTCATATCTTCTCATAAAGACTGATCTCCAGCAACTAATTGGTTTTCAGCTCCAGTGTCGTGAACCAGTCGGATAATAAGGAGAGCTCAATGTGTCTATCCATCACGGTAGATTTCTCCAGTAGTTCGACTGGCAGATGATAAGTCCGGAGTCATTCCCGTCAAAACTTCTATCGTGTACCGGAACAGAATTGATGATCTGAATATGCAGGACTGTCCCGTTGTTCTTGTCCATGGCTGGAAGAGCCATCCCGGGATCTGGAAAAACCTTATTCCAAGGTTGTCAGAAGAAAAAATCCTCTTCTGGAACTTCGATCACGTGGCGATGGATGATTCATCACTCGAAGAGATAGCGAAAGGGTTGCAGCACTACATTGGCTCAATGAGAGAAGAGACCGGATACACAGGCTGCCTGGACATTGTATGTCATTCCATGGGTACCTGTATTGCACGGTACTTTCTCGAAGTGATTGACGGGAGGGAAAAGAAAGAGAAGATCAGGCAGCTTATCGGGATCGGGCCACCTAATAACGGTTCAGCAATGGCTGAACTGTTCAATCACCCGGAACACGGCCCGAAGGTTATCAACACGCTCACCGGGGTCTTTGTTCCCGAAGGGTATGTTCCTGCAGAGGATGTAATTGTCCAGGAATTTCGCCCGGGGAGTAACACTATGAAGACCCTGTCCAGGGCCGGGCTTAGAAAAGATATCGCCTACAGGATAATCATCTCAACGAACCGGAGCCAGACGCCTGCCCTCTTCCCACAATTCAAAGGACAGACCCCAGAGATTCTTCCGGATGGAACATGGCGCCTGACCTGGGATGGTGATGGAATAGTCACACATTCCGATTCACACCTGCCTGGGGCTGAAATTGTTATGTTACCGATGGATATGGAACATTTCAACCAGTACCCTGATCACTACAGCCATATCAAGCTGCCAAGAAACTCCGAAGCGGTTGAACAGGTCATCAGGTTCCTAAAAAAACCACGGTAATTAAAATATATTTTCTGGTAACCTCATCATTGCATGAGATGATATAATTCCCTGCGAAATCCCCCTTGGTATTACCATCCCTTCTAACCAGAATTAAGAGAATATGGAATCCGGATTTTTGATGGGCATGGATACAATAAGTTCAGGCAGGACTGGAGTTGTACTTCCTTTTTTTCAGCACTCCCGGACAAGATAACTATTTTTATGAACAAGCACGGAAAATAGCTTCCTGAATGCAAAAAAATTCCCTCATCCTTACCATTGTGGTAGTGGTGATACTCATCGCGGCGTCTGCAATGGTCCTTACATCCCTTTTCAAGCCTGCAACTGCAAGTGTTTATTCAGTGACCACCGACAGGGACCTCTACCATTCCAACGATGTGATGATGATGAAAATCCTCGTCAATTCAACAGGCTTTACCACCGATACCTCGCTAAAAATTGAGGGCATTACGGATAGCTACGGGCAGACCCGGTTATCGCATATTATGCGGGCAAATCTTACACCGGGCCCGAATATATTTCTGTATGATTATCATCTCCCCTCTTGCTCGAAATGTTCCGGGCTTAACCCCGGCAGTTACCCGATTTATGTTACGCTCGATAAAAACGGGACTATTATCTCAAATATGTCAGTAGCAGTTAATTTAGAGCAATAATTTTTTTTAAGGACACATTTCTCGCAGGCCTGGTTGTCGCAGGCGATGTTATCTATTTTCCATTTCAGGGCCCACCTTTTCATTCCCTTGATGATCTCACTGCCATGAAACCACACAACGCCGTTACTGCCTTTCGCAAGCTGTGCATGGACATGGGCAGGTTATCCACGCAGGGAGAACTGGGCAGTTTTCTCGCCCGGGTAATGAAAGACTACTCCCCCGAGATTTACGGCAGCAGATAGAACGTTTGAAAGCAAACGATAGAGGTAGTACCCTTTGACCGTTCTGCCCGGCAGTCCAGACCTCTGACCGGTACAAGTTTACCTCACCTTACATGGCGAGCGACTACCGGCACCAGCAATTTATAACTCACTGCTACCAGGACTACAATGCCCAGCCCCGGGCGTGTTACCGGCCGGTTCCGGTTGTTTAATGAAATGTGAAATACACACTCCATGAGTGTAGTACTAGGAGGGTACAAATCATATGGTTGAATACATACCCGAAGATCACGATAAGCCGGATAAGAAGCGGGAGGAGCTAAAAGGCAAGGTCCTCAGGTTAAAAGAACTTGTCAATTATTCGGACGCGACAGTAGCGAGCCGGATGATCATCAACCGCAAACCAGGGAGTATCACCCTTTTTTCCTTTGATGAGAACGAAGGGCTTTCCGAACATACCGCACCATTCGATGCCGTGGTGACTATTCTTGACGGGGAGTGCGAGGTATGGGTGGCAGGGCAGACATTCCAGATGAAAGAAGGGGAAACAATTATTTTCCCTGCAAATGTGCCCCACGCATTGTCGGCAATTACAAAGTTCAAGATGAGTCTGACCATGATCCGGGAGTGAATCAGCAAATGGCAGGTGATGAGAAAGACGGATATTACTGCTCGATCTGCGGGGGTATTCCACCGGATAAGATCAAGACCAGGCTGGTCCGGATCGACGGGAAAGATACCGGCATCGACCACCTTGAATTTATTATAAATGAAGTAAAAAAACTGAAGCTCACCCGGGATGATGAGATTGCAGATGAACTGATCAAGCGGGTCAATGAGTTCAATTATGTCCCGTCGAAGAAAAAAGAGCAGTATAAGGAGGCACTCCTGAAGGAATTCCGGAAGGAGCCGGATAACCATGTTTGACAGGTGCCCTGGTGCCGCAGATCAGCGGACACCGACCCTGACGATTAAAAAATGCCCCCAGTGTGGTGAGGAGGTCGAGGTCTTTTCCAACGATTTCAAGGTACCCTGCCAAAAATGCGGCTTTATTATCTATAATGACATTGTCTCGTGCGTCCAGTGGTGCAAATATGCCAAAGAATGTGTGGGGGAAGAGATGTACCAAAAACTCATGGAACAGCACGAAAAGATGCATCCTGCAAAAAAGTGATTGTATCGTGTACCATTACCCAGGATTTAGGGTGTTATCGAATTTTTAACAATTCCATGTGCCCCTTTTCCATTTCAGACCGGGCAAGGAAAACGCGACAGTAGAAGATTACCCGGCAAACTCCTGTGAAAATTTTAGATAGCCGAACGAACAGGGAACAATATCCTAAAATTGCAGGCTTATGAACAGGGACGTCAGGTCCTGATGTTGCACGAGCCTGATTATTATCTGTCCGGTCCGTAGAGGGAACGTTTGATGTTGACCAGCCCTTCATGGAATTCTTCCAGATATTCATCCATTAACAGGCTTCCTTCTTCGAACGGGCAGTCTTCCTCGATTATTTTGTTGATCATATCGCGGGTTGGAAGGACAAGGTCTATCGGGACACCGGCTTCCTTTGACCCCTGGATAAAGGCCTCACGAAATACCCCGATACAGTACGCGATCCGGTATTTGTATGAATCTTTCGTCTTCTCAAGGTACCCTTTCACCCTTCCGGTCTCGATCCGGAGGAAATCTGCCTGGACTTTTGGATCTTTACATTTTCCGAGCATGTACTTGTAATGGGCATAAGGGTACATTTCCTCAAGTTCTGCAGGAAGGATCCCACAAGTACCAAAGATAACGATATGGTAATCGGACGGTTCGAAGATATCCGAAATTATTTTCCTGATGATACGGTGGCTGGGACTTGCACTATAGGGCTTCCGGACTGCACATGGCATGAAAATGGCGATGTCACGGGGTGATACCTCGTACTCGTCGATGATATACCGGTATGACGTTTCAAATTCAGGGAGATAAAAGGGTGGACCTGTCAGGAGAACATTATTTCCGGTTTTTAACGGTGAAGGTCTCTCCTCATCAGCCATGGTTGTTCCATATCAGATTATCCTGGTA
>JBAXTR010000153.1:0-5883 GCA_037130095.1 Methanomicrobiales archaeon | reverse complement strand
GCTTTCCGATTGCAACCTCGCCTATACCGCGGATTGCAATGAGTTCGGCTTTCCCCCGTTCAAGCTGGGCCTTGCTGATCTTTTCCGGGGCTGGCTTGTTGAGCGCTTTTGCGACCATTTCTACGTGGCGGTAGACTGTTTCCGGGTTTATCCCGGTCATTTCGCTGATTGCAGCAGGGTGATGACCGATGAAATCAAGGGGCGTGATAATGCCGGCATGGTGGTATTTCTTCAGGCTTACTGCAGGAATGCCGATATCACGGAGGACACGTTCATTGGTAATCCGTTTTGCTTCGGCCTGGAGGTTCTCTGCCTCCACTTCACCCATTCCGACACTACGGAGTAACTGCCGGTCTGCCCCCACAAGACCTTCCACATCATCGATCCCCGCTGAGTGAAGTTTTTTTACGATGGTTGAATGGCTCCGGCCCCGGCGTGGCGGGAGATGTTTCCTTACAAATTTCCGGCATTCCGAACGTTTCCGGAGGAGTACTAACACTTCTTCTGCGCCTTTTACGAGCTTTTCCGCACTCTCACGGGATAGACCGGTTGTTGCCATTACCCCATCAGGCCCGTTTTTTACAACCTCGTAGACCGTATAAATGTGTTTTTGATGGAGTTTTTCCCTTATCTCATCGGTCATCGAGGGGACAAGGTCAAGCGTCTCCTTGTTGGAGGAGATATGGTGACAGAGCGGACACCCGATCTCCCATGGGCGTGCACCTTTTTTTACCAGGGTGACATGATGGAGCCCGTGTTTCGGGCAGACGGTGTCAGTGCGGACTGCGAAACCCCACATTACCATCGGGAGCCCGATATTGAACGTGCATTCAGGGTAATTCGTGCAGCCGATGAACTGTGCCTGGCTCCTTAAATGACGGATACGGATGTCTTTCCCACAGACAGGGCATGGACCAAGCGTCATTTCCTCGGCTGTCTGGTCCATGATCTCATCCCCGATCTCCTGCCCGTGGGCCTCCAGCTGGTCAAAGACGCGGTGCAGCATCTCTCTCGATTCCCTGACCACGTCATCGCGGTTCCTCTGCCGTTCCTTGATCAGGCTCATGTGCTCTTCGAGCATCTGGGTCATGTCTGGCCGCGTAATGGTGTCAGCGTGGTCCTCAAGCGACCCGATTACTGCCATCCCTACAAGGCTTGGCCGGAGCGGGTTCCCTTCAACATATTTTCTGGAAACAAGTTTCCCTATTACCTCGTGCCGGGTGCTTTTCGTCCCGAGACCGAGTTCCTCCATCCGCTGGATGAGTTTGGCCTGCGTATAGCGGGGTGGTGGGAGGGTCTCCTTCTCTTCGAGGCGTTTCTCCTTTATGGGTAACTTTTCCCCCTCGGTAAACCTGGGGAGAACATGGTCTTTGGCCTCGCTGTACGGGTAGACCTTCCTCCATCCCGCTTCAACAAGAACACCACCGGTGGTCGTATAGGGTTCACCACCAGCATCAAAATTGACCTTCAGGGTCTTCCATTGTGCATCAAGCGATAATGTTGCGAGGAAACGGCGAACAACAAGCTCATAGACCTTCCACCGGTCATCCCCGATTGCTTCTCTCGTAGCAAGGCCAGTCGGGTGGATTGGCGGGTGATCGGTTGTTGACTTCTTCCCTGCAGTTGGAACCGGCCGCCTGTGTGCTATTACCCATGCAACATCACTGGAAAATACAGACTGGCTCAACACCTTCAATACCCCGTCCAAGTCAAGGGTCTTCGGGTAGACTGTGTTATCTGTCCTCGGGTACGATATGAACCCGTTCATGTAGAGGTCTTCGGCAATCCTCATTGAATTTGCTGCGGAAAATCCAAGGCGGGCAGCTGCCACGATGAACCCGGTTGTATCAAAGGGAGCCGGGGCCCGGTCCGTTTTCTGGCCTTCCTTGATTTCAGTAACCACGAGCGGTTCCTTTGTGCGTTCGTGGGCAGCCTCTGCCGCAAGTTTATCAGTAAACCTTGCGGTGGTATGACGGGCCTCTACAATCCCACCTGATTTTTCCGTGATCAGGGTGAGCTGCCAGTACTTTTCCGGAACAAATGCCTCGATCTCCTTTTCACGGTCAACGATCATCGCCAGTGTCGGACTTTGCACACGGCCGACAGAGAGGATATTTGCTCCACCCCGGCGTGCGGCAAGACTGATAAACCTCGTCAGGGATGCCCCCCACATCAGGTCTATCACCTGCCGTGCCTCCCCGGCTGCGGCAAGGGCGAAGTCTATCTCGGTGGTATTGGTAAAGGCGTGGTGGATCTCTTCCGGAGTGATAGCGGAAAACCGGGAGCGGTCGACCCTGACCTTCGGGTTCACGGCCCTGATCAGTTCGTAGGCCTCCTTCCCGATGAGCTCCCCTTCGGTATCAAAATCAGTGGCTATGGTGACACGGGCTGCTTTTTTTGCGAGTTTCTGCACCAGGTGAATGATCTTCTTTTCTGTCGGGACTTTAACAGTCCCGGCATCAATGAGGCTCCTTGGGGTATGTTCCTCTGACCTCCAGTTACTGTACCCGGGCTCGAAATCCACCTCAACAACATGGCCACGGAGACCGGCAACAACCTTGTCATCGAAGCTGTAGCTCGATATCCCGCCGTCCTTTCCTACGATGACCTTCTCTTTCCCGGCGAGGATCTTCGCGATCCGCTCCGCCGAGATATTTTTTTCAGTGATGATCAGGTGCATGTCGTACCTCCCGCCTTTGGGTCTCCGGATATCATTGTTGCCTCCCGTCAAGGGCATTCCTGAGGAGGGTATTGAGTTCTGCAGGGTCTGCCTTGCCCCTGGTCTTCTTCATGACCTGGCCGACCAGGAACATGAATGCTTCTTTTTTCCCTGACTCGTAATCTGCGACGGCCTGTGGCTGTTCACGGATAACTTCGGATATTGCGGCAGGGACTATCCCGTTGTCCACTGAACCGAGGTCAAGCCTCGCCACTACCTGTGATGGTGTCTCGTCCGGATGCTTTTGCATAATGCCATCAAGGATTATCCGGAGTACTTCAATAGCATTCTTGTCGGTAAGTATTTTTGATTTGACAAGGTTTACCAGGTCGATTATATGTGACGGGTTGACAGCAGCGATGCCCATGTCACGGTAGTTGAGTTCGCCAAGCAGCGTGTCTGCCACCCATGTTGCAGAGAGCACCGGGTCTGTTTTAGGTGCGACCTTTTCGTAAAAGTCAGCCAGCTTCAGGTCCCCGGTCAGTGTACGGGCATGATTTGGAGAACAACCGTACTGTGCAATAAACCTGGCCCTTCTCGCATCCGGAAGCTCCGGAAGTTCAATACGTTCAACCCACGAACTGACCCGGAGTGGACAAAGGTCGGGTTCCGGGAAATACCGGTAGTCCTGTTCTTCCTCCTTGCTCCTGGAAGCCGTGGTAATACCGCGGGTCTCGACAAAATGCCGCGTCGCCTGCTCGACGGGTTGCCCTTTCCGGATTACATTTCGTTGACGGGTTATTTCGAATGTTAACGCTTTCTCGACTCCTTTATACGAGGAGATATTTTTTACTTCGACCCGGTTCCTCCCCTTGTAACTTTTTTTCTCGCGGTCAAACCACCCTTCCGGCTGGAGGGAGATATTGGCATCGACCCGCAGGGAACCTTCCTTCTCGGAATCAAAGACCGAGAGATATTCCAGTGTCGCCCTGAGCTTGTTTAAGAAACGCCTTGCCTCCTTCGGTGAACGCATGTCCGGTTCCGTAACAATCTCAATCAACGGGATCCCTGCACGGTTGTAGTCAACCAGCGAGTAACGGGCACGGTCTATACCACCTTTATGGACGAGCCTGCCCGGGTCTTCCTCCATGTGTACCCGCGTAATCCTGACACGTTTCTCTCCATATTCTCCTTCAATTACGAGGTAGCCACCGGTTGCGAGAGGCTTGTCATACTGGGAAATCTGGAATGCCTTATCGAGGTCAGGGTAAAAATAATTCTTTCTTGAGAAGACAGACTCTGCAAGGACCTCACAGTTCAGTGCCTTTGCTACCCTGAGGGCAAATTCCACGGCTCTTTTATTTATTTTCGGGAGGGCCCCGGGAAGGCCGAGGCATACAGGGCAGGTATGGGTATTCGGGCCGTCACTCCGGTAATCAGTACTACATGCACAGAAGAGCTTTGTGTTTGTGTCCAGCTGGCAGTGGACTTCGAGCCCGATAATAATCTCGTCCGCTTCATTGAGGGGAGGATTTCCTGCTGCCTGTGCAATATGTCCCTGGGACTGTTCAGACCGGGACCCGGCCAATGTACCTGCAGACATGTTCTCCATGTTCAGACCACCGCCTGTTCATAGGTATATGCAGTATCGATAACGACCTCGTCTTCAAAGGGACGCCCCATGACCTGGAGACCTACCGGCATCCCCTCGACAGTCCCGCACGGGACTGAAATTGCCGGGACGCCGGCGAGGTTCGCAGGCACCGTGAGGATATCAGAGAGGTACATAGATAGTGGGTCGACTTTCTCCTTCAGCCGGAAGGCGATAGTCGGCATTGTCGGCCCCGCCAGTACATCAACATCCTTAAAGAGACGAAGGAAGTCCTGTTTCACCAGCTCGCGTGCAGACTGGGCTTTTGCGTAGTATTTCCCGTAATATCCTGAAGACAGGGCAAACGTCCCAAGCATTATCCTCCGCTGGACTTCCTTCCCGAAACTCTTACCCCTGCGGTCCTGGTATGCTTCGTGCCATGGTAACTTCGTATCAGCTGCAGGGCCGTAACGGACACCGTCAAAGCGGGCAAGGTTTGAACTTGCCTCGCTCGTGCAGGTCACGTAGTAGGCGGCAAGAGCATAGGCCATACTCGGCATCCGGCAGGTGACAATTTCTGCCCCTTTCTTTTCAAGCACTTCAATTGCCTCCCACACCCGGGCTGCAACTGCAGGGTCGACCCCAGTACCAAAAAATTCCTCAGGGACACCGATCCTCCGGCCCTGGATATTACTATCCGGGGTGTGACAATATGGCTTTTCTATGCTGGTTGAGTCTCTCGGATCGTACCCGGCTATTACCTGCATGAGGCGTGATGTCTCGCTGACGGTCCTTGCCATCGGGCCGATCTGTTCAAGGGAGTTTGCATACGCGATCAGGCCATACCTCGAAACCCGTCCGTAGGTCGGTTTCAGGCCGACGATCCCACAGAATGCCGAGGGACAGCGGATCGAGCCCCCCGTATCGCTTCCAAGGGCCATCCTTACCATCCCACCGGCAACCGCAGCAGCACTTCCTCCTGATGAGCCACCCGGCACCCGTCCCGTATCGAGCGGGTTTAAGGTAGGACCATATCCCGAGTTTTCGGTGGTAGTACCCATGCCGAACTCATCCATGTTTGTTTTCCCGGCAATAGCCGCACCTTCTGCAAGGAGAAGCGATACCACGTGGGCATCATAGGGCGGGACATACCCTTCAAGGATGCGTGAGCCGGCCGTGGTCGGTATGCCTTTTGTCGAAATATTATCTTTTATGGCTATTGCAAGCCCTTCGAGACTTCCTGTGCCATATTCCGGCTCGGGACAGGTGGTGAGGAAGGCATTCAACCGGTCATCCGGAGCAAAAGTAAGACGTGATTGTGCCAACCTACATCACCCGCGGTGCCTTGAAAAAACCATCTTCCGACTCACCCGCGTTTTTAAGGGCGTCCTCCTGTGATAACGACGGGCGAACCACATCATCTCTCAGTACATTGTAAAGTTCAGGTTCGTATCCTGTAGTCCCCTCAATCGTATCGAGGATATCAAAATAATCGAGGATCCGATTAAACTGGACGGTAAAGCTATCCAGTTCTTCTTTAACAATGCCGATATCGGCAAGCTCTGCAATATGTTCAACGTCCCTCTCAGATACCATGGTCACGCACACCAAACTGGTTTATGTACCCTTGTAC
>JBAXTR010000152.1:0-5896 GCA_037130095.1 Methanomicrobiales archaeon | reverse complement strand
TGTAGGTATTCCCTGCCGGGACATTGCACTGGCCATACATATTGTCTCCCCAGGCAGCAAGAGTTCCATTCTCATGCAGGGCAATGGTATGGTACTGGCCTGCTGCGACGGATGTGAAATCATCACCTGTCGGGATATTTGTGCGCTGGCCAAAACTGTTATCTCCCCAGACAAAGAGGGCTCCGTTTTGCTGTTCGGCCGAAACCATGCCGGTTAGAAAGAGACTGAAGATGATAACCAGTAAAACAATTGCCTGCTGTTTCATATTTTTACCTCAATTTGTTGTTGTATACCCCTGCAGTGTTTCATAAACCACCTCTCGTTGTTAGTCACTCCGCGTCCATAGGTATTTAAGCAATTGTCACGGTCCGGACCAGAATGATTGTTTTGTTCGTTTCATGCATTCCCACATTCAATGACAAAAGAGAGGAAGTTCGAGTGAACGCTGCAATGAAGTGCGAAGGTAACGAGTTGCTCTGAAGCGACTCGTCCGAGCCCCACATGCGTCGCGTGAACGAGTCACTGAGCGTCTGCACTTGTACGGTACTCAGCGAACGGGACCGATGGCCTCTGCCATGTGCCCCGGAGCGTGATGGATCAGGTGATGATGAGGAGCAACGCGACGAAGTTATGGCCGTTACTATTACCCCTGAAAACTATGAAAAAAGAGAAAGAAAAATCCAAATTTTTTTGAGATTCCCCGGCACCTAAACCGGAAATCCGACATGAGGTTCAGGATAAATCCATGAAGGTTTTATACCCCCGATTACCTGCCTTCGTGTATCTCCAGGTTCTGGATTTTCGTTTGCATTTCCGGCGTCAGTTGCTTGACCAGCTCTGCATTGTACGAGCCACTCGGCATATAATTTACCGTAGTGTTGAAGATCTCGAGCGACGCGATGGACAAGGAGTGAACAGAAAGGATAAAAACGCTTCATTATATGTGGATTTATTGACCCGGAAACCCCACATCAAATCATTTTCAGATATATTTTCAGATATACTTTACAATATTTCCGGGCGAAGGTGCGATGCTCGCCCATCCCACTAAGGAGATCCTGTAAAGAAGGAGGGTTCAGGGAGGGGGAATGTGTTCCCCTCACCGGACATCCTATTATCGGGCAACCCACTCAGAACAGCAATGAGCCACATATATTGATTTTGAGTCAGAATATTGTTCTATTCTCCGTCTAATACGATTTGAAGTGTTTCCATAACTGAATTGTTGGGTTGCTATAAAATTTACTCCCTCTTTTAACAACACCAATTCCAATCTGATTATTTGAGCTTTGAAGGATATTCACTCTGTGACCAGAACTATTCATCCACTGGCGATGAAATTGCTTAGCTAGTTCCCGGCCGGGGCGTTGTAACGGAGGGTAACATGCCCTCCTATTTGAAAATTATTGTTAAATACTCGGCGCATATTTTATTTATTTTACTAGCATCTGATCTCTCCACTTTTAACTCGACATCTTCTGAAAATTTCCATATTGATATCATTCTTTCATAAATTCCTTAAAGCCGTCCGGTATTCATAAACTACACGATTCCGAATGAATGAGTACCATGGGCGACGCCCGGCCGGACACCGACTCTAAAAAAAAGTGTATGTAATGTATCTACGCACTGGTCCTTCCTACGAGTTGCCCCTGTGGGTTGTAGAGCGAGGCAGAGTCACCATTTTGATTCCAGAAATCAACGCCGTCTGGATAATAGAGTTCGCTGTCCGAAACCATCCCATCCCTTCCGAAGTAGACGGTCAGGGTTGAATCGTCGTTGAGAACGTAGGTATAGGTTGTACCACCACCAAGGGGAAAGTCAATAAAGGTAAGGGTGGTTCCCTGGCTATTGGTTATCTTCCAGCCGGTCATAACCACCGGAGTTGTTCCCGTATTGGTGATCGTCACGTACTTTCCCGGCAGGTTCAGTTCTGTCAAAGATATCACGGAATTCTGGCCTGGTACCGTAGTAGATCCAGACGTTGGTACCTGGGTGGGGAATGCTGTAGGTATTGTTGAAGGTATATTATTTGGGGTGGCGGGTATGGTGATCCTTCCTACGAGTTGCCCCTGTGGGTTGTAGAGCGAGGCAGAGTCACCATTTTGATTCCAGAAATCAACGCCGTCTGGATAATAGAGTTCGCTGTCCGAAACCATCCCATCCCTTCCGAAGTAGACGGTCAGGGTTGAATCGTCGTTGAGAACGTAGGTGAAGGTTGTTCCATCACCAAGGGGGAAGTCGATAAAGGTAAGGGAGGCTCCCTGGCTATTGGTTATCTTCCACCCTGTCATAACTACCGGAGTTGTTCCCGTATTGGTGATCCTCACGTACTTTCCCGCCAGGTTCAGTTCTGTCAGAGAGATCCCGGTATTCTGACCTGGTAACGTAACTTCTGAGGTTGGTGCCTGGGTGGGGAATGCCGTCGGTATTCTTGATGGTCTGTAGTATGGTGTAGCCGGAATGGTGCTCGGCCCCTGAGTGGGGAATGCCGTCGGCATTGTTGAAGATCTGTGATATGATCTAGTTGGCATGGTAATTGGCCTATTGTGAATAACGGGGTCTCCGGATGGATAAACAGGTAATGTTGTCGGAATGGATGTCACTGTTGCCACCGGTAAGACAGGCCCATAACCGTTAATATGATAGGTTTTAAAAAGACTGATCCGGTCTGCATGGCTGATCGTTGACGGAAACGCAGTAACTGCAGTAGGTTTTGAAATCATCAGTCCCCATGTAATAGCCGGGTCCGGTAAGGAAGGAGTTAACCGTGAGGAATCGTTTGATCGTATATATGAAGGAGTAATAACCGGGCCTGTTCCGGAACCGCCGGCTGACCCAGTCCATATGTTTTGAGTTGTCGAGGAAAACCATGCCATAATATCTTCAATAGGTGCGGGAGTGATCCAGGATGTGTCGTCACTCGCGGATACTGGCATGACTAACAATCCTGTAAGAAGGAGGATCCCAAATATAAGGCCAATACTGGCCATTTTTTTCATTTTCATTGCAATACCTCTTATTATTTCGTAATAGGCCGGAATATGGGTTTTTCTGGCCGATGTTACTTCATTGAACTATAACTATTAATACACACGGAAACAATGCAAAATTTGTAATACCTGGAGCAAAAATTTCTCAGTTGTGAAAGAACCCTGGCAGAAACGGTCCGGAAAGAACTACGGGAACTGCGGGGAACAATTTTCATGGCTATGCTTTCAATAATTCTTTTTTAATCGCCATTTTTTAATTTCCACATTAATATTGTGACGGTTCTTCATACGGTGCCAGTCATCATTACTCATCCCCATAAAAAAATTGCATGATGAACATTTAATCCATGCTTCGTATTTGTCAGGGATTTCTGCATGGAGGGTTAATTTTCCACACCGGGAGCAGGTAAGTTTTACATGGTTTATCGAAGTGGTAATATCGCTATCCATGTCATGTTCCCCGACCGGTGGATCACCCGAAAGGGGCTTGCTGTAACCGGTTTTCCCACCACCCGGAACATGCTGCAGTTTCACTCCCGGATCTTTGGACATGGAATATGCTGTGTCATGTGCATCAGTATAAACGGATTTCCCATCTTTTATTTTTACATCATTCATCATGTTTGGTTTCAACACCCGATCCCTGGTATGAAATTTTGGAACAAAATATTCCTGACAGGAAAAAATACCCATCACAGAGACGAACTCTATCTATTGCAGGGATAAATCCCTCTAACCGATCGTTGCAAAATTTGGAAAAACAATTCGAACATAGATTTAATAGAGGCTACTGTATGTATGTAGTTTCATGAAAACCATAGTGTTAGTAATTCTCCTGGTTGGAGCTTTTGTGCTTTCTGCGGGATGCAATAATCTCCCGGTCCCGAATGGAGGTTCGTTCCCTGCCATACCTGCGAACTCCTTAACCACAGGCCCTACAGATACAATTCCCATGGAACGTTCAGTCACCGTCAGTGTGGCGGAAAAAGATCCCATCTATAATACACTTGATGTAACATTTGCCGGTGGGAACGGGCAGGTCCAGGCAAAGGATATTGAGGTGGTGTTTACAGGGTCAGAAGGGATAACCGTTACAAAGAAGTTAAACCCAGTCAAGGGTGAGATAGTGACATTCCTGGGGACAAAGGGAACAGATAAAGTAGTCGCATACGTCAATTATTTCAATGGGAACCGGTACAAAATCATTGACCAGCTTGTCCCGACCAGGACCCGGGAGCCAGCCTTTACGAATACATGAGCGTCTTGGTCGATTAATGTGGACATGACCTCGGTAACAATAGCATATTTTTTTTAAGGAAGGTTATTTTTTCACCCGGGGATTAAAACGTAGCATTCTTTGTTTTTTTCCTGGTGAAGTAATAATCAGTAAAAAGAATATCAGGTTTACTACCTATCTTATCATTTTTTATCACTACTATTCCCGTCTATCCCACTTCCGGACCGGTAAAGAAACCACCGCGTGTTTGTGAGACTTAAAAAAGGTCTCAACCCGGTTGATAACGGGGGCGATCTTGCCCCATCACTTATCCAAAACACCGCCTTTTTCCGGATCCTGCCATCCAATACCGCCAGTGACGATCGTAATTGATTCGTATAATAAAAAACGAGATGTCGGTACTTGTTATTTTTCCGGTAATTATTCCCCGGTTCCCGTGATCCGGTACATCCCCTTCGGAACCGTGATCTCGAACTGTGCCCCTTCGCCCGGCACGCCGGTCTCCTGAATAGTAATACCCGACATGTTGAGCAGTTCCTTCACAAAGAATAAACCGAATTTTCCTTCGCCTGCAACGGCACGTTCGAATATCCGGGGTTTTTCCTCTGCGGGGATACCGACCCCGTCATCTTCGCAGACAATGGTGACACCTCCCGTGGTCTCTTTCGAGGAAATGGAGATCCGGGTGATTTTTTTACCATGTTTTACCGCATTGTCAACAAGGAATTCAAAAACACTCGATACCTGGGGATCGGAATAGATAAATAGTCCCTGGAGGTCAGCGGTGAGTGATATTCCTGAATCCGGGGGTAACCTGGCCATTCGGACTGCTTTTTCCATGTCAACCCACTGGTACTTTTCCACGCCAAGTTTCTGGTAATCCCTCGTATTTTTAATCAGGTTGTGGATGTTTTTCAGGGCATGTTCTTGTTTTTTATAATATTCCTGCCTGACTTCTTCATTATCAGTTTTCTGTGAGAGGGTAACAAATCCCCGCAGTAAGGTGATTTTATTCTGGATGTCCTGGTAGCTTACATCGTTCATCAGTGCCAGTTTACGGTTAGTCCGGAGGACGAGTTCTTCCATCCGTTTTCGTTCCGCATTTTCGTCCTGCAGTTTTCGCACCGTTTCAGCCAGTTCATTGGTCCGTTCCCTGACCCGTGTCTCCAGCTCCTGATTAATTATCCTGATCTCATCTTCAATGCGCCTCCGTTCAGTAATCTCGTGCGACAGCCGGGCGGAATGCTGCATCAGCTCATATTCGTGGAATTCAATCTCCATTTCAAGGGCTTTCCTGCGGCTGATATCAAGGTAGGTCCCGGTCATGCGGAGAGGCGTTCCCCCGCTGTCCCGCTGTGTCACCCTTCCCCGGACAAGCACCCAGATCCAATGCCCATCCTTGTGTTTTAACCGTATTTCGCATTCATATTCACGGAGCTCGTCTTCGAAATGGTGCCTGATAAGTTCTTCTGAATTCGGGATGTCCTCGGGATGCGTAAGCGTTCTGATGGTATTATTGGATATCGGCTGCAGTTCCTCAATGGTATACCCGATGATTTCTGCCGAGCGTTCGTTTATAACCATCTCCCCGGTTTGCGTGTTCCAGTCCCAGAGGCCTGTCCCTGACCCGGTGATTGCGAGATTGAGCAGTTCCTCGCTCTTTTTC
>JBAXTR010000151.1:0-5928 GCA_037130095.1 Methanomicrobiales archaeon | reverse complement strand
GTCCGGAAACGGATGGAGATGCTCCTCTCGATGGGCCAGCCCGATTTGGTTGTCGATGCTGGTGGCATCCTCCTGAAGAAGGGCACTGACCAGCTCGGGACAGGCGGTGATGAAGAGGGCGAAACAGCCGACGAGATCGGGTCATGCATGGATCTGGTTTTTACAGCCCTCATGCAATCCTCCCGCCCGGACCACGAACGGCTGCTCTTTGCCATTCATGCGGAACTGGATGATGAGTTCGATCTGTGCGGGGACGCAGGGCCATTCCTGGACGGGAACTGGCCTGTGGCCGCGTGGAGTCTTGTTGCCGACCAGCTGCTCCGTGAACTTGACCAGTATGGCTTATCGCACCAGAATGGGGACTATGCGGGAAAATACCGCCGCGATCGGTTTACCGACCGCATTGTGACCACACTGGACAACGCGGGCCGGGAGGAGGAGGCAACCCAACTCTGCATCGCGGAAACTTACCTGACGGACAGTTATGCACGGCTGGTCCGGCGCCTGCTCCGATTTGGGCAAAAAGAAGAAGCAGCTGCATGGATTCTCCAGGGGATCGAGGCTTCCCGGAAAAACAGCCCCGGTACTGCCCGCGATCTGCAGGATATCCGACGGGATGTCTGGGAGAAGGATGGCAACCTGCTTGCTGTTGCGGGTCTGCGAGCCGAGGAGTTCCTGTGTGACCCGTCCTATCGTTCTTTCTGCCAGTTCCAGGCAGCAGCTGAAAAGGCCCGTGTGTGGGACACCATAAAGGATCCGGTTATGCAGTACCTCAAGTCCGGCAGTGTCCCTGTCCTCAAACGTGAGCGTGGAGCGGAAAATCCACTCATCTTTGGGGTCCTCCCCCGATCAGGTCTGATCGATCCGGGTTTGTGGAAATCACAGAAGATGCCATATTTTACTATCCTGATAGAACATTCGGTTGCGAACGGGAAGCCGGAGGAAGCCGTCATGTGGTTCGACCGGCTCCGGAAGGAGGTGAAGGGATCCAGGGGGTGTTCCTACCCTGAGGACAAACTCTGGGATGCGGCCGCAGATTGCTTCCCGGACCGTGCGCTCCGGTTCTGGATGGGGTGTGCGGACCGGGAGGCGCAGACCGCCCAGCCGAAAGGTTACGCGAACGCGATTGGGTACCTGAAGAAGATCCGGGCCCTGATGAGGACGTACGGCAGAAATGATGACTGGGCAGAGTACCTTGCCGGGGTACGGGAGGTGCATGCCCGGAAAAAGAAGTTTACCGGGATGCTCGATGTCATGGAGGGACAGAAGATCCTAAAGTCGTGAACGACAACATTTTTACACTGATGTGCTTGTGATACCGGAGCCCGTTTTGGGTAACACAACCGTGAAATTTTGATCACTGACTGCGTTGCACAGCTTCGGTGGGTTTCATCACACGTTCGTGGATAGTATTACATCATACAACTGCCTATAACTTCTATTTAAAAAAAACCATCGAAACCCTCGGATTTCTCCGGTCTCACCTACTCTGGGTTCGGCACATCAGAAAAAAAACCTTCATATTCGCATTCCGGCAGTCTTTCCCGATCACCTGCTGAGCAGTCACCGGATCCACAACCCACATTAGGACCAGCTATAGCCACGAACAGGGTTCAGAAAACTCGCTTTATCGGCTCATTCTTTCAAAATGCCTCGATCGCTGTATCTGTATCCGCCCCCATTGCCTCCTGTTTCAGTTTAGGCTGGAACAGGACCGCAGTACCAATAAATTTCCTGGGGATCCCGTTTTGTCCTGCAAACCAGATCCTGGTGGGAAGCGCGATACTTCCCATATTGTGCGAATGCTCGGCAATCCACGACCATAGAAAAACCCACTTATTGTGCTGTACATTTTAAAAAAGGAGATCAATGTTCAAATCTCAAAAAAACGCCATAATTGCCAATAAAAGCAAAAAATTAAAGTCAAAATCAAAAAACAACGCTAATTCAAACCCAAGCCTCAGCCGGGCTTTTACATACTGTGTGTAAATCAGCCCCCTATTTATAGATCCACGCTGATTTAGTGCATGGCTCCCCGAAAAACTGTATTAAAAACGTCCACTTCGGTTACAGGATTTCATTCCATTCGGTCTGATCGGAATAAACGGGTGCTTGAAAAGGCGTTGGCTGATAACAGGATCACCGGGGAGGATGCCACCCTGATCAAGGCCTTCGTTTCGGAGCTCGAGTCGGTCCATAATATCGGGACCCTCCGTGCAATCAAGATTGTATCAACCCTTGTTGGCATAAGGCGATTTATCGGGCCATTCGCAGACCTTACCATCACGGATGTATATGCAGGAATAACCGAGTTAAAAACAGCGACCAATAAGCATGGCAAACCATTCAAAAAGAACAGCATCTACGATTTTGTGCGAGTCCTGAAGCCATTTTGTCTCTGGATGATTGAAAATAATCACTCATCATTACCCGAGAAAAAGGTACTGAAACTCCAGGTCCCAAGTCGGGACCCCATGACCAAGGTCGCATCAGATCTCCTGACAGTCGATGAGATTAACACCATGATTAAAGCCAGCTGCAGAACTGTCGACCGGGCACTTATCATGACATTGTATGAGGGAGGGTTCAGGATAGGTGAGATCGGGATGCTGAAATGGAGTGACCTCGTTTTCGATGTCCGTGGTGTGGTGGCGAATGTCCGTTTTAAAACGGAAAAGCCACGATATGTCCGGCTTGTAATGGCGAAAGATTACCTTGCACAATGGAAAGCGGACTACCCATTCGATCCTGACAAGCCTGGGGCACTGGTATTTCTGAATGAAAGAAATAACCCCCTGACACACCGTGGCGTGTATGTACAACTGCAACGGATCGCGGACCGCGGGGGACTGAATAAACATGTCACACCTCATACATTCCGTCACTCCAGGATTACCCACCTCATCCGGGAAGGCTTGTCAGAATCAATTATTAAGAAAATGATGTGGGGGAACATCAACACAGACCAGTTCATAACATATGCCCATCTTACCGGCCAGGACGTAGATGATGCGATGATGTCGTATTATGGCCTTGAAGAAGACTCGAAACAGACCAAAAAACTCCGGAAGATGGAACCTATTCAGTGCCCGGCCTGCAAACATATCAATTCGCCCAGATCGGATTTCTGTTCAGGGTGTGGCAATAGGTTTACGGATAAAGCGGTCACCGAAATGTCTGTTGTCCAGAATACGGTTATCTCAAACGAGGACGATTTTAAGGCATATATTGACCGATTGGTCGATGAAAAGATAGCGAAATCAAGGGCAGGTAAAACGCCTGCCTAATAATAATTTACTGATACCTTCTGATCCTGTCCAATGCTAACATCGAATACCTTTTTTTATGGAAACTCTTCAAAATGTTAGGTCGATATAACCGACACAATGTTTGTTGCAATCGCTCATTACAAATTCCTTTCCGGAGTGTTTGAATGTCCTGCCGGGTTCGCCATGACCACAGCAGAAATCACCGATGCAATTAAATCTCAATGCCAGGTTTTCCAACAAATCTTCAGTTGATTTGCCTTGAAACGGATATTTAGTATTATAGCAGTATAAGAGGGCCTTGTTATCATTCGGTATAATTTTGTATTCGGATGCTTCGGGCAACGATTTTAGAGCAGAGATATTTGAAATTATAAATGTCGGAACGGATAGGTCCTGGATTATTTTGGATACCACATTGAGCAACTCTTTGTACCTCACACCATCTTCACAATCCGCTAGAACATCAAAATACTTCAAACTCATTTCTGATGGCAGGTGGGAATAAATGCAATCACACTTTGAATATTCATCCGGTAATTTTCCCTTAGTTATATCATGGTAGAAAGCAACCGAATCGCCCTTAATCGTTCGCTCGATTGCAGGATATTCCTGATAATTAATTAAATGGGTTTCTTTCACGGGATAGGAACAATTGTTTTCTATGGCACGATTTATTATTACAGTTTCGGGAATGGGAGCGCCCATTGTCCAGTATTTCCAGCCGTCAACATAGAGATAGATGTGCATCGTATTCCAGAATTTTTCCGGCGTCCCGTGTTCCCGGATGAATATGGCTGCCGATTCAAATTCATTTTGATTTTCTGGCTCCCACCCTTTTACCGTATATTCGTGCGGAATTTTCGGCATGGTCCGTGAGAATGTCCATCTTCTCCGGCTGACAAACATTCTGAAATGATCAATGTTATTGATGGTGGTTCATGCCATAAGTCCAATACCTTGCCCAAAAAGGGAATAATTCCAAATTTAACCATTGATTAAATACGTGAATAGATAATCACATACTACTAGAGATTTTCATTTAAGGATGAAATAATGACCTTCCAATCGCCCAAGACAATAAAATCGGTTATTTCCGAAATTGATAAAAGGCAGTATTTGCTCCCTGCAATTCAACGCGAATTTATTTGGAAGCCAAATCAGATTATAGGGTTATTTGACTCTTTAATGCAAGATTACCCGATTGGTTCATTTCTTCTCTGGATGGTTGAGAAAGAGACTGCAAATAAATTCCAGTTTTATGAGATTTTAAGGGATTATCATGAACGTGATAATACGCACAATCCAAAAGTTGATCTAAGCGGCGATGACGGAACTACTGCTATTCTGGACGGGCAACAGCGATTGACCGCGCTCCATATTGGATTAAAAAGTTCTTACGCGGGAAAACTGCCCTATATGCATTATAATAATCCATTGGCTTTTCCAAAAAAGAAATTATATTTAAATTTGTTAGCACATGCAAAAAATTCAGATAATCTTTATGATTTTCGTTTTCTCACAGAAGATGAAGCACAAGAAAAAAATCCTGATTACTGGTGGTTTAAAGTAGGGAAGATATTAGATTTTGAGTTGAAAGACGTTGTAAATTATGAAAGCCCTAATTGGATGCCAACATTGGATGAATCAAAAGTTCAATTCTCAAAAGATACCCTCTTAAACTTGTTCGATGTTATTACCCGAAAACTAATAATCAATTATTATCTCGAAACTGACCAACTTATTGAAAAAGTTCTAAATATCTTCATACGTGTCAATAAAATGGGCACACCTTTAAGTTATTCCGATCTTTTACTTTCATTTGCAACAGCTGAATGGAAAAATCGTGATGCAAAAGAGGTAATTACAAAATTTGTGGACGAAATTAATAGAAATGGGTTTAGATTTAACAAGGATTTTGTTTTAAAGTCCTGCCTTGTCCTAAATGATTCAGATGTCAGGTTTAAAGTTAGCAGTTTTAACAAACTAACGATGCCCGAGATAGAGAGAAAATGGGTGAATTTTTCAAATTCGATTCAACTATCAATAAAATTAATTTCATCCTTTGGATATAATGCAGAAACGCTCCCCTCTACAAATGCTGTAATTCCTATTGCATATTATCTAATGCAAAATGGACTGCAAGAGAGCTTTATTGACTCAACTCATACTATTGAAAATAGAAAAAAAATTCACCAATGGTTTGTTGCATCCTTGCTTAAAAGGACATTCAGCAGCGCGGCTGATACAGCCCTATCCCAGATCAGGGAAGTATTATCAGAAAATAAAGGCGATTTCCCTCTCGAAAAACTAATAGAGAGGTTCAGGGGAGACACAAAATCCATTATTTTTTCAAATGACGATCTCGATAACTTGTTGACTTATCAATACGGTCAAAGCTATACTTTCTCGACCCTTGCCATTTTATATCCGCATTTAGATTTTTCAAATTTATTTCATATAGACCATATTTTTCCAAGATCAAAATTTACCCAGAACCAATTAAAAAAATTTGGCGTAGAGGAAACTAAAATTAAGTCATTTATCGATAAGGTGGACACATTGGGGAACCTTCAGCTTATAAAAGGACGGCCCAATCTGGAAAAATCGGATAAGATGCCCAGGGAATGGATCGAAGCGACCTATCCATATCCATTAGAAC
>JBAXTR010000150.1:0-5970 GCA_037130095.1 Methanomicrobiales archaeon | reverse complement strand
GATCTATGCAGCCCAGAAAGACCTCTTAACACTGCTCGAAAATACACCGGGCAAAAGGAAGGAATGGTTCCTCAGGGCGCTCGGTATCGATTTCCTGAAGACGGCGAGTGAGAAACTGCTCAAAGAGCGGATCGATAAGAAAGAGAACGAGCTCCGGATGAAAGAGGGGGAGTTGGGGGGTCTCGTTGGGAGACAGGACCCTGAAGAACAGAACACGCTCCGGTCGTCGGTCGTCACGTTCAAGGCTGCAATTGGGGAGCTGAACAAACAGCGGGATTGCCACCTTCAGAAGAAGTCAGAGATCTCGGCTGAACTGGCCCTCTTCTCCGAGAAAAAAACACAATATACCCGCCTTGTTGAACAGCAGAAGTCCCTCATCAATGAAGCCGGGGGACTCGAACGGCAGCGGGACCAGGTCAGGGCCCAGCTTTCCACGCTCGCAGGACTCGAACAGGAATATGTGCAGCTGGAGCAGCGTGTCTGCCTTGTCGACGAAAAACGAAAACAGCTTGAATCAGTCCGGAAACAGAAGGCTGAATCTGATCAGCTCAGGGCAGAAATGAAGTTCCTGGAAACAGATTCCGGAAATTTCAAGGCCAGGGTCGATACCACCCGGACAAAGATCGCGGTGTTTGACGAGGACTCAAAACGGCTCGCATCGCTCCGGAACGGTATCCGGTCGCTGATGCAGATCGGGCCGGATATTCCCGAAGGCGACCTGGAAAAGGTGATCACGCAACGGGAAGCCGTGTTAATCCATACTATCGGAACACTTTCAGCCCGTGTAGCAGGTCTAGAAACCGAAAGGAAAAAACTCAATGCAGACTGGGATACCATAAAAAATGCCGGTTTAAATGGCGTGTGCCCGCTCTGCCGGCAGACGCTCGGGAGTCATTACGCCAGTATTGAAGAGGAGTTCACGACCAGGCTGGAACAGATCGGACAGGAGGCATTGGAGGTACGGGATGAACAGGGTAAGGTTGCGGTAGAGAAAAACCGGATCGCGGACCAGAAACCTGCACTCCACGAAATCAGGTCAATCTCCGAGAAATTAAAAACTCGGGAGGCAACGGAAACCGAGCTGAAGGACCTGGTGGCACAGTTGGAAGTAAAAGAACTCGCACTCCGGACACTCACCACCCGGATTACATCGCTCGGATATGACGAGGCCGCATTCACAAAGGCAGAAAAGGACGTGAAAGACCTCGAACAACTCCACCTCCGGTATGTCGATCTCGGGAAGAAGATAGCCCAGGGTACGGTGCTCAGGCAGCAGGTGACCGAACTGGAAAACAAGGTCGCACAGAAACAGCGGGAACTGGAGGCTCTCAAAACACTCATCACCCAGGTGGCATTTGACCCCCAGATCGGTATAAACCTTGAACAAACACTTGCCGGGGCCGAGACCGCTCTCCGCACTGCAGAAACAGATCTTGCGAGGACCACCGAACGCCTTACCCACGCCAAAGAGAAAATCACAAGGCACGAGAATGATTTGGTAGTTATCGAAGGTCTTCGGCACCAGGTCGCAACGTTAAAAGAAGAGATCGAACTCCTCAGGCTGACCCGGACAGTCATTGGCGATTACGTCATCTACCTCATGCAGGTGGTCAGGAGCCGGATCGAAGGGGAAGTTAGCCGGATCATCAGCGAGATAACCAGCGGACGGTACGAACAGGTGCTTCTCGACGAGGACTTCAACCTTCTCGTCCGGGATGTCGACAACGATTACGGGATCGACCGGTTCAGCGGAGGTGAGCAGGATGACATTGCAGTGGCGCTCCGGATCGCCCTGTCGCGCTACCTTGCCGAGCTCCACCAGGTGCATGAGAGCACGCTCCTGATCTTCGACGAGATCTTCGGGAGCCAGGACGAGGAACGGAGGACAAATCTCCTGACCGCATTGAGGACACAGGAGTCGAGGTTCCCGCAGATTATCCTGATCTCCCATATTTCTGAAATGCAGGGCGAATTCACGAATACCCTTGTCGTGGAGATGGGGACAGACCAGTCGAGCAATGTTAAGGAGCTGGCGTGAATGCCGAACGACTCTGAGTACGATGCAGCAGTAAAGACCGCCATTGGTAAGATCCAGGCGACCATTCCAACAAATCTTGTACAGAAATTCAGGGCAGAAAGCAAGATCACCCGTAAGGATTTCCAGGCCTGCAACCCGGGCGACTGCGGAGAGATCTGTGCTATCGACGGGAGCAATGTCATGCTCCTCGAATCGGGAAGCATGGCCCTAGTCCTCTTCCGGGCAGCCCAGAGTACTTTTTCCAATCTCGCACGTACCAGGAGATCGTTAACACCCTTAACATTCTCCATGATCGGGCCCGGGGTGGAAAACCAGGACTTTCCTGGTCTGTACAAGGACTGTTTCGGTGTGGTCCCCGGGACCCCGGTGGAAAACGAGGACCGGACCCGGGCTGCTTCCATCCTCCGGGATACCGTCGAATACTGGCTCACGGAGACCATGGCAGGGTCGCTTGGTTCCGGCGCACTGCTCTTAAGGGACGGCCCTCTCCGGGTCTCCCATGCGAGCCATGATATCGTCCTGACGAGAATCGAGAATGCCTGCAGGCTCCGGAATATCGCCCTTGCGGGGGTCTCCAAGCGGACTACGGCCACCTGGGGTGGGGGTCATCCCATCCTCCCGTCGGTGAACGGTCTCGCAAAAGAGTTCGGGGTAAAAGCTCCCTGGTGGATCAGGGTCGACACAGAAATGCTCGACCATGCCCAGTTTCCCCGGTGGCAGCACGGGCAGATGTACATTACCTGCCTGCACCCCAGGGCTAAGTCCCCGCTGAAAATTGACCTCCCGATGGAGACTTCCGCTTCTTCTGTCCGGAATATTATGGACCGGCTCGCAGCCTGCTCAGGTGACGGCCGGATACCCGGGTACCCATACCCACTCTTCGATGCTCATCGCACCGTCGTACTTACCGAGGAGATCGTAGAGCAGGTCAGGTCAGACCTGATGCACCGGATCGCGGATACCGGGATAGAACGACAGACCTATGATATCCTGTTCGGAGATTACCATGATGAATTTGCAAGATACTGATACCACAGACCCTTCAAAATACCGGCTGGTCGGGAAGAGCGTCCTCGGCTACCGTTTCATCGCACCCTACGATGCGAGCCTCTATGTCGGGGACATCAAGAAAATTACTGACAAAACCAAGGACGTCACGTTCTTTGCAAAAATAACTGACCTCACCCACGACAGCAACTTCGCCGACAACCGCTGGGATACTCGGGTCTATGCGGAGAAGTTCTACGGCTTAGGGGAGGACGTGTTCATCGGGGTCGCGGCAGTCCCGCTCGGGTTCGTCGACAGTAGCGGAAAGTTCCACAAGCCGAGGACGATCCCCTCGAAATTTTCAACCGTGGAAGACCCGACTGCAGAGGACTTCAAATTCCTCACCGAACAGATGGGCGAGATAGAAGTCGGCTACATGCGGAGCGGCCAGGACATTATCAGGGAAGTGGCAGTACGGATCCCAGCCAAAGTCCTCCCCCAGCACATGGGGGTTTTTGCGACGACGGGGATGGGCAAGAGCAATTTCATGAAGACCTTCTGTGCATCGTGCATGAAACACCAGAAGTTCGGGCTCCTGATCGTCGACCCGCATGGGGAATACGTAAGCGGCGGGAAGTCCTCGACCGGAGAACCGACAAAAGGCCTTGTCCATTATACAGAAGGAAGGGACGGCCTCGCCATATTCACTATCAGGGGTGACAGCGACCGGAAGCGGTACGGAATGAACACCCTCTTCCTTGAATACGACGATTTCAGGATCAGCGACCTTTCTATTCTCCACGACGTCACAGGACCTCAGCACGATATTATCGAGGCATTCGCCGACGTAAAAGGAAAAGATATTATTGAGTACTTCCAGACCGTAGACCCGGCCATTTTCCCAATAAAAGATATTCTCGCAGCCGGTGTGAAAGAAGGTAGCATGTCATGGAAGATCCGGAACTCCATGGGAGGGCCGGTCATGGTGATCAAGCGGTACATCGACAACCTCGTCAATGGCAACAAAGCCTTCTTCCGTCCACAGGGATCATCGGTCCCCGATATCCTCGGAAACCTCCATGATAACCGGGTTGTCCTGATCGATATTCCTGATATGAGCGAACGGAGCGAATTGTTCGTCCTCTCGATCATTACCAGGATGATCATGGAAAAACACCGGTCCGAAGCCAGGGGATTCGGGATCGACGACCGGCACGGTGCATCCCACCAGGTGCTGATCACGATCGAGGAGGCGCAGCGGGTGCTCGCAAGCGGGGGGTCCTCCACCCAGGTATTCAGGGAATGTGCAATGGAAGGACGGAAATTCGGTGTCGGTCTCTGTGTCGTAACGCAGCAACCGAAGAACGTTGACCCCAAGGTGCTCGCCCAGATCAACACCTTCGTCATTATGGGTCTCGGCGATCGCGGTGACCGCGATATCATCATGGGTAGTGCCAAGCAGGACCTCTCAAGAATGGAGATCGAGATCCAGACCCTTGACCGTGGCGAAGCGATCATCAGCACGATTGGCATCCCGTTCCCGGTCAGTACCCGGATTCACAAGTTTGAAGAATACATTGCAGGACTCAACCGGGAAAAGAAACCAAAGATTACGGATGGACTCGATAGCGGGTTCTGAAAAAAACAAATCTTCAAAATCATGTATTATAAAAATAACATTACGAAACACTCCGGGAACGTCAGGATTGAGGGATAAAAGATTTGTTGCAGAACACCGTGGCGGACCCCTGAAAAAGGAACAACACTTCATGTTAATGCAATGGGCCATCGACTGTTCAGAGCACGTAATGTTTCTCTTCGGTGAAATACAGGATGACAGGCTGAAAAATGCATTAATTATAGCTAAAGCGTGGAAACTGGGAGATGCCCCGGTTGGTGACGCGATGAAAGCATCACTGGCAGCACATGCTGTGGCAAGAGACTCTTCTAATCCGGCTTCAATAGCGGTAGCTCGTTCCGTCGGACAGGCTGTCGCAACTGCACATATCGCAGACCATTCATTAGGAGCAGCGTGGTACGCACTGAAAGCCGTGAATTGTGCAGGTAAATCGGTAGATGATGAACGAGGATGGCAGGATGAACAGTTACCATCTGGGATCAGGGATCTTGTCCTGACAGCAAGGGAAATTAAACAGATTTAAGAAACGATGAGTTGGGGCGGAACCGGAAATAAATTTTCCCACTCGCCGACACCAGACTATTTTGGGCAGTATACACGGTAGAATGGAATGAAAATTTCAAATACGGAGATCGTTCCCTAACCGGCTGATTCACCCAGGCATAAGAGCAGAAACCCGGTGTATAATTAATCCGGGATAACCTAACAAACGGGATACCTCTGATAAAATTCTAAAACTGGCAAATCAGATAAAATCAGAACATCAGAAAGGATTATTCCTTTTTTGAAGAATCCTTCTTAACTTCAATTTTCTTGGGTATTTTTCTGATCGAGACACAGTTTACGACAGGTTCTCCGGTAAATATGTACCGTTGTATGATTGTCCCGAGTACCTCAACAATGTCATCTTTTTTGATATCTTGCTCGGGACTTGTGAACATCTTCACTGAGATCTCACCAGTCCTGTCTCCGACAAGGAACTGCGGACGGTTAAGAAACTGGAAATAGGTACGTTCCACGACACCTTCAATCCTGACGACCTGTCCCATCATACCCTTGTTGATCATCTTAATCCTTACCGGTCTCGCCACCCGTTCATATTCGGGGACGAGGTCCATGTACTGCTTCTGGCTCATGTAATTGAGCGCCATCGGTATCACGAGGAGGAGAACAACCGCGGGAATTCCGTATAATAGCAGCATCGTATTGCCTGAACTGTAATAGGCAAAAAATAAAAGAATTGCGAAGAGCACGACCACCGCAAGCGCGACGATCGATATCCTCACAGTTATATTTCCGATTTTCA
>JBAXTR010000015.1:0-16511 GCA_037130095.1 Methanomicrobiales archaeon | reverse complement strand
AGCTTGCGGGAGCGATGGACCTGGCACATATGGCGAACTGGGAATTTGATGTCGGCACCGACACCTTTACATTTAATGACAGGTTCTACGCCCTTTACGGTACCACTGCGGCGCGGGAAGGGGGCTGCCAGATGACGGCTGGAACCTATGCGAGGGAATTCCTTCACCCGGATGACCAGCATCTCGTGGCTGATGAGGTGAACAAGGCGATCCTTGCTACAGACCCGGGCTATACGTCTCAGCTGGAGCACCGTATTATCCGCAGGGATGGCGAGGTCCGGCATATCGTCGTGCGTTTTGGACTCATAAAAGATGCAAAAGGCAGGACCATTAAAACTCACGGGGCTAACCAGGACATCACCGATCTCAAGATAGTACAGGACGCCGTTATCAGGATGAATGAGACATTATCAAGGCAGACAAAATCCCTGTCAATCCTCAACCAGGTTATCACCACTGCCAATAATGCCATAAACCGGCAACAACTCCTTAACGAGATCCTAGACAAAACACTTGAACTGCTGGATTATGATGTCGGGGGGATCTATCTTGTTGATCATGCCACCAGGAGAGCAGAGATTACCTGTTCGAAAAACATGCCCCCAGATTTCTTACGTGAAGTCGGAACGGTTTCCATTGATGTTCCACCCTATGATTCACTTTTTACCAGAGGAATACCCCTTTTTACGGAGAACTATGAACAGGTCTCGCCGGAACATTTTAACAGGACCGGCTATCGCTCACTCGCAAGTATCCCCCTTCTCTCCAAAAACCGGATTGTCGGGGCACTGAACGTCGCAAGTACACAACGGCACATGATTTCAGAAGATGAACAAAAAATACTCATTTCTATTGGCCGGGAACTTGGATCTATTATTGAGAGGATTTCCGCCGAAGAAGAATCAGGTCATGCAGTACATCAACTAAAAGAGAGCGAATCGCGACTTAACAGCATTATTCGTGTTGCACCGTTGGGCATTGGTGTCGCAAAGAACAGGATCATCAAGACCGTAAATGATCAGTTCTGTCAGATTACAGGGTATACCGCGGAAGAACTCATCGGTAAATCGGCACGTTTTCTCTACCCTACCGACGAGGACTACGACTATGTCGGACTGGAAAAATATGACCAGATCGCATTGAAAGGACAGGGTTCTGTCGAAACCAGGTTACAGAGAAAAGACGGGACCATTATCAATGTAATGCTCTCCTCAACACCTATCGATCCCTCTGACATTTCCCAGGGAGTTACCTTCACCGCCCTTGATAGTACCGAACGTAAACAGGTGAAAAATGAACTCAGTTTTTTAGAGAGAAAGTTTGCCGCTGCATTTGAAGCCAGTCCTGATCCGATGGCTATCACGAATATTAAGACAGGCAATATCCTGGATATCAACCATGCATTTGAAGACTGGTCAGGATATTTGAGAGAGGAAGTATCAGGCAAAACAACTTTCGACCTCAATTTCTGGGTATATCCACAAGAGCGGGATGAATTTGTCACTACCTTGGGTACAGAGGGCTTAGTAATAAAAAAAGCAATGACGTTCAGAACAAGGAGTGGAAACCTCCGGAATGTTTTGTTTTCTGCAAAAGTTCTTGGCTTTGAAGATCAGGACTACATGCTTTCAGTGGCAGAGGATGTCACTGACCGGAAGAAGGCTGAAGATGCACTGAAGGAGAGCGAGGAGAAATTCCGGTCGATATTCAATAATTACCCTGATCTTTATTACAGGACTGATATGAATGGAATTATTACCCGTTTATCCCCGTCCCTCACAAGACTTTCCGGGTGGACATCTGAAGAACTAATCGGGCATTCGGCAATGGAATTATATCCCTATCCGGAAGAGAGGACGGTCCTGTTGGAGACCCTGTTGAGAACGGGCAACATACAAAATTACGAAATTTCGCTCCTGCATAAAGACGGACGGCATCTCATGACATCTGTCAACGGCCACCTGGTTTATGATGATGCCGGAAAGCCATACGCTGTTGAGGGGACAATCCGTGATATCACCAAGCGCAAACAGGCAGAAGAGGCACTACGGGAGAGCGAGGAACTTTTCCGCGAAGTTTTGAATAATGCAAATGATGCGGTATTCCTGCTTGCGAGAACACCGGAAGGGCCTGGCAGGTACCTTCTCGTGAACGAAAAAGCGGTGAGGATACTCGGGTATTCAAAAGAAGAACTACTGCAGATGACCCCGCGGGATATCGTACCGGCAGAGGTCCAGAAACGGGTCATGCCTGAGGTAATAAAAAAGCTTTCCAAAGACGGGCATGCCACGTTTGAGTCAGTGCACCGGCGAAAAGACGGGAGCACCTATCCTATTGAAGTAAGCACCCATACGTTCCATTACAAGGGAACCGATGTAGATCTTTCGATTACCCGTGATATATCTGACCGGAAAAGTGCAGAGCAGGCGCTGCAGGAGAGCGAGGCGAAGTTCCGGGACTTCTTCAACAACGTTGGCGATGCGATCATGATCCATGATATTCAGGGCCGTTTCCTGGAATGTAACGATGAAATTTGCAGGAGACTGGGGTATTCACGTGAAGAACTGCTGAAAATGAGTCCCGCTGACATCGATGACCCTGAATATGGAAAGATGATCCCGGCCCGCATTGATGAACTGCAACAGACAGGGCTCAGCGTTTTTGAAACGGTTCACATTGCAAAGGAGGGGAACCGTATTCCGACTGAGGTGAGCAGCCGTTTAATCACGTACCATGGGAGGCCTGCTATTATTTCTACTGCCCGGGATATCACCAAACGTAAACAGGCTGAAATCGCCCTTCGACAGGCAAACCGCCAGCTCAACCTGCTCAGTAGTATCACCAGGCATGACATCAACAACAAGATCGCGGTATTAATGGGATATCTTAGCATCGTAGAAACAATATCCACTGACCCTGCACTGAAACCGTATCTGGATAACATGGAATCAGCCACGAGGGCAATCCAATCCCAGATCGAGTTCACCCGGGCCTACCATGACCTCGGTACCCATGAACCGCAGTGGTATGAACTGGATTCCATATTGCCGCGATCATTTATCCCGGAATCGATCAGACTGACTGCAGATGTGACAGGATTAGAAATCTTTGGAGACCCAATGTTCGAAAAGGTCTTCTTTAACCTCCTTGATAATTCCATCCGGCATGGAAAAGGAGTTTACGAAATTAGGGTGACGACCTGCCGGTCTAATGGTGGACTGATGATCGTATGGGAGGATAACGGGGTCGGGATTTCAAAGGATGAAAAAGAGAACATATTCGAACGGGGGTTCGGGAAGAATACCGGTATGGGTCTCTTTTTATCCCGGGAGATCCTCTCGATTACCGGAATTACCATCATCGAGACCGGTGAAGCAGGAAAGGGAGCACGGTTCGAGATGACCGTACCGGCAGGGATGTGGCGTTAGGCATGAAAGGGCAGGTAATGGAGAACCAATGATCAACTGGACTATCCGAAGAAAGATGATCCTTCTTCTCATACCCGCTATCATCGCAGTCATGAGCATAGCGACGGTGTTCTCTCTCCAGCTCAGCAACATTGAGCAGAAGGAGGCAGCCTACGAGGATACACTCAACCTTGCCCGGTCTAACGCACATGAATTCAACACCGTTATGTCAGATAAGCTTGTTCAATCCGGGATATTCTCAATGGTCCTTGCACAGAATACCGGGATGACCCGGGAAGAGGTGATTGCCATCCAGCACACCCTGCTTGAGCGCAACCCGGAGGCGATCGGTATCGGGGTAATATTTGAGCCGGGTGCATTTGACGGACTGGATTCCAGGTACACCAATACTCCCGGCCACGACCCGACCGGTCGGTTTGCGACATACTGGAACCGGCTGAATGGTAACGAATCACTCTTCCCTGTTGTAAATATCGAGACCTCTGACTGGTACCTGCTCCCGGAACAGACACACAAGGAGGTCGTCATGGAGCCACTTCTCTACGAGGGTGTGCTGATGACGTCATATATTTCCCCGATTATCGAAAACCAGATTTTTAAGGGGACTGTCGGGATTGATGTCCCCTTAGAAAGTATCGACCGGACTGTCAGCAGGCTGAAAGTATTGGACACCGGTTACGCGTTCCTCGTCAGCAATACAGGTATTTTCGTATCATCCCCGGAGAAGAACTACATCGGCAGGATGACCCTGAACGAACTGAGCCGTATGAAGAACAACCCAAAACTTGCGGCAATGGCAGCGGATATTCACGAAGGAAAAGAGGGTTACACCGAAATGGCTGACCCGTTCACCGGAAAAAGCGTGGTCATGTTTTACAGCCCGATCCAGACCGGCAACTGGAGTATGGTCGTGGTCGCCCCCACCAATGAGATGCTGGCAGGAGTGACATACCTGAGCACGGTCATACTGCTGATAGGGTTACTCTCAATCGTGATTGTCGGGGGCATCGTCATTGTTGTTGCACGGAACCTGTCGGAACCGATTGTTGCCATGAGCAGGACGGCCGACCGGATCGCATCCGGTGACCTGGATGTACATGTACCAGACCAGGACGGGGAACTGGGGGTCCTTGCCAACGCGTTCAACAACATGGCAGCACGGCTCCGGGAGCTTATCGGCAGTCTTGAGGCAAAGGTGATCGAACTCCAGAATACCCAGGCGGCCCTGCAGGAGAGCGAGCAACAATACCGCACTATCCTCAACAATATCCAGGATGTTTTTTACCGTTCTGACAGGGACGGTAACCTGATCATGGCAAGCCCCAGCTGGGCGCTCCTGCTTGGCTATGACTCCGTTGAGGAATGCATCGGCAAAAATATCGCTGATATATTTTACCAGCACCCCGAAAACAGGGCCCATTTCCGTGAAACCGTGTACCGGCAGGGATCCGTGAAAGATTACGAGGTCGAGCTGAAGAAAAAGGATGGGTCTTCGCTGTTTGTATCTACCAACAGCCACCTGTATTATGATAAGACCGGGGCCATTGCCGGTATAGAGGGCATTTACCGTGATATTACTGAACGCAGGCTCCTGGAAACCACCTTAAAGCGGGTGAACCTGAAGTTGAACGTCCTCTCTGAATTAACACGAAAAGGCATAAACAGCCAGATCTTTGTCCTGAACAGTTACGTCGGGCTGGCATTGAAAAACAAAAACGAGCCGGGTCTAATCATTAAATGGCTGGATGATATTGGTAATGCGTGCCGGGAACTACAAAAAATCATTGATTATTCGAAGGATTACCAGGACATGGGAATGAACCCTCCGAAGTGGCAGAATGTGCAGACCACGATGTTACTCGGGCTTTCCCATATATCTATCGGGGATATCAGGCACAGCCTTGAGACAAAAGACCTCGAGATCTTTGCCGATCCCCTCCTGGAAAAGGTATGCCAGCGACTCTTCGAGAACTCCTTCATACATGGAGTCCATGTCACCCAGGTCAGGGTCTGGTATACTATCACACCATCAGGGCTTACCCTGTTCTTTGAAGATGATGGTGCCGGAATCCAGGTGGAAAAGAAGGACGCGATATTTTTACGTGCTGAAAATACCCCTGCTTCGAGTAATAGTCTTGTTTTTATGCGGGAGATCCTCGATATCACCGGCATCACCATCCGCGAAACCGGAGAGCCTGGGAAAGGGGCCCGGTTCGAGATGGCAGTACCGAAAGGGTCATGGCGAATGGCCGGGAACGATGAGTAATGGCAGGTACACTCCGGGTCCTCTATGTAGATGACGAACCTGACCTTCTGAGAATCGGTAAGCTCTTCCTTGAGAGGGAAGGGGCGTTTGCCGTGGATACCCTCACTTCCGCCGCACAGGCACTTGAGCAGTTGGACCTGGAGCAGTATGACGCGATCGTATCCGACTACCAGATGCCTGATATGGACGGAATCAAGTTCCTCAAGCAACTCAAAAATTCCGGGAATACAACACCCTTCATTATCTTCACCGGGAGGGGACGTGAAGAGGTAGTCATTGATGCACTCAATAGCGGTGCTGATTTCTATCTTCAGAAAGGCGGCGAGCCAAAGGCCCAGTTTACTGAACTTGTGCACAAGATCAGGTCGGCCGTAGACCGCAAAAGAACAGAAAAACTGGCAAAGGATACCGAGAGAAGGCTCTATGATATTATTAATTTCCTTCCTGATGCGACATTTGCGATAGATACCAGGGGAACGGTGATCGCCTGGAACCGGGCAATTGAAGAGATGACAGGAGTACCTGCCAGTGAAATGCTTGGGAAGGGAAACTACGAATATTCCATCCCCTTTTACGGGGAGCGTCGCCCGATCCTTATCGATCTCGTTTCCATTCCAGCCTGGGAACTTACCCGGAAAGGGTATGCAGTCAATAACAGTGAGGGGGGTATCCTCATCGCTGAGACCAGGCTTCCCCGTCCCCTTGGAAAATATTCCGTTCTTCTTGGAAAAGCATCCCTTCTCTACAACGATCATGGGAATAGTATCGGGGCTATTGAATCCATCCGGGATATCACTGATCAGAAGCAAACCGAGGAAGATCTCCGGAAGAGGAACAAGGAACTAAACGCCTCCTATGAGCAGATAGCCACAGCTGAAAAGGGGCTCCGAGATAATTTAGAGGAAATGGCCAGGGCGGAGCGGGCGCTCCGCGAGGGTGAGGAAAAGTTCAAGACGTTGTTTGAGAGTGCAGGCGATGCAATTTTAATTATGGACCGGAATGTCTTCCTGGACTGCAACAGGAGGGCTGAAGAAATGTATTGTCGTGGCAGGGAACAGATTAACGGGCATTCCCCGGCAGAATTTTCCCCGGAGTTTCAACCCGATGGTACCCGTTCAGTCGAAAAAATGAAAGAAAAAATAGATGCGGCCTTCATCAGTGAAAACCGGTTGTTTGAATGGGTCCACGTTCATCAGGACGGTACACCGATCATTGTAGAAGTTAGCCTGAACCGTTTTATGGTGGGTAATTCGTATTACCTCCAGGCAATTGTCAGGGATATCACTGAACGCAAACAAAATGAGGAACAGGTCGCGGGGTTAAGCGGGTTAAAGGAGATATTACTGGGCAGGCGAAGTCTACAGGACCAGATGAAACTTGTCAGTGACAGCTGTATTGAGATCTTTGGCGCAGATTTCGCAAGGATTTGGTTGGTGAAAGATGCCGATCTCTGTGAAAAAGGATGCAGGCACGCACCGCTAACTACCGGGCCTGACGTGTGTCGTGACCGGTGCCGGTGCCTTCATCTCATGGTGAGTTCCGGAAGATATCGCCATATCAACGGTGAGCACCAGCGGGTCCCGTTTGGTTGTTACAAGATTGGCCGGGTTGCTTCCGGGGAGGAAGACTTTTTCGTCACGAATGATGTCGTCCATGACATCCGGGTCCACGACCATGAGTGGGCACAATCACTTGGGCTGGTCTCTTTTGCAGGTTTCAGGCTCCTTTCCAAGGAGAGAGAACCGGTCGGGGTACTGGCATTATTCATGAACCGGGCAATTCTCCCCCGCGAAGAAAAACTCCTGGCTGACCTGGCAAATACCCTTTCCCAGGTCATTATATCCGGGACTGCTGAAGAAGCACTCCGGGTTAAAAACGAAGAGCTCCATGCTTCGTATGAGCAGATAGCCGCCACTGAAGAAGAACTCCGGGCCAACCTGGACGAAATGATACGCCAGGAACTTGCACTCCGCGAGAGCGAGGAAAAATACCAGACCGTGGCTGATTTTACCTATGACTGGGAGTTCTGGATTGGCCCGGATGGAAAATTTATCTACATATCTCCGTCCTGCGAGCGAATCACGGGTTACCGGCCTGAAGAGTTTATGAACGACCCGGGTCTCCTGTTTGCCATTTCACACAACGATGACCGGGACAAAATTATTGATCACCTTGTCTACAAAGAAGGCCAATGTAACAAGAATGGCGCTTTTGAATTTCGCATTATTTCAAAGAGTGGTGAGGAGCGATGGATTGGCCACGAATCACAGCCGGTATTTGGTCCCAACGGGGAGTACCGGGGGAACCGGGGTAGTAACCGGGACATTACCGAGCGGAAGGAGGCTGATGAGAAGCTCGTTGGCATATTAAAGAGGAACCGGGACCAGCAGGCAGTACTTGCCACGATATCCCTCTCTCCTCACCTCCTTTCCGGGGATGTTGACAGCCTTTCAAACGAACTTACACAAGTTTCATCAGTAGTACTTGGCGTGGAAAGGGCCAGCGTATGGCTTTTCAACAGTATAGGAGATGAATTGCGGTGTATCGACCTGTATGAGGGTTCAAATAACCGGCATTCACGTGGCCCGGTACTAAACCGCCACGAATATGTGAACGAGTTCGATGCATTGAACACGGCAAAGTACATCGATGCCCATGATCCCCTGACTGACACACGTACTGCCGGTTACGTGGAGGGTTACCTGTTACCGAACCGTATTACCTCAATGCTTGATGCAGTAATCCGGGTTTCCGGGCAGAACCTCGGGTTACTCTGCTTTGAACACGTTGACCGTTCACATTACTGGGAAAGTGATGAGATCGCATTTGCCTGCCAGCTGGCCGACCAGATTGCAATTACACTGCTGAACCGTGATCGCAAAGTGGCAGAGGACGCACTCCGTGAAAGCGAGGAACGGTATCACAATGTTGTTGAGGACCAGACTGAATTCATCTGCCGGTTCCTGCCCGACGGTACCCATATCTTTGTTAATGATGCCTATTGCCGGTATTTCAACAAAAAAAGAGAGGAGATCGTCGGGCACCGGTTCAGACCTGAAATCCACCCGGACGACAGGGGATTTGTTGCACGGTCTATTGCATCCCTCACACCGGATCATCCCTATGAAACCATTGACCACCGGATCATCATGCCTGACGGCAGCACCCGGTGGCAGCGGTGGAGCGACCGTGCAATCTTTGATCAAAACAACAGGGTCGTTGAATACCAGTCAGTCGGCCGGGATATCACTGAACGTAAAGAACTCGAAAAGGAGATGGAGAACCGTGAACAGGAACTCAGGCAATTATCAACCTCTCTCGCAGCAACGAACCAGAAGCTCACGCTGCTCTCCGGGATAACCCGTCATGATATTAACAACCAGTTGACAATACTGCGGGGATATCTCAGTATGCTCGAGCAAAATCCGCCCGGACCCGAACCGCAGGATTACCTCCTGAAAGCTACAATCGCTGCAGAACGGATTTCCACTATGATCCGGTTCGCCAGGGATTACGAGAGCATCGGGGCCCATGCCCCGTCCTGGCAGAAATGCCGGACACTAGTTGACACTGCGTCAAAGGACGCCCCCCTCGACCAGGTTATTCTGAAAAACGATCTCCCCCCGAGTACTGAAATATTCGCCGATCCCCTCGTTGAAAAAGTCTTTTACAACCTCATGGACAACGCCATCCGCTACGGTGGGAAGATCACGACTATCCGGTTCTCTGTCGGGAAATCCGGCGATAATCTTCTGATCATCTGCGAGGATGACGGAGAGGGGATACCCGCGGATATAAAAGAGCAGATCTTCGAACGGGGCTATGGGAAGAATACCGGGCTTGGTTTAGCCATCTCCCGCGAAATCTTTACTATCACCGGCATCACCATCCGTGAAAACGGCGAGCCGGGGGGGGGTGCACGGTTCGAGATGATGGTTCCGAAAGGGATGTACCGGTAATGCCCGGGTAGTGCTCACCAGACCCATACATGCATTCTGTGTGTGAACATTTGCAGGTCCATTTTTAAGGAGAGAAATCCACACATGGAAATGTCTGGGTACATGCATTATTAAGAATACCACATTCGATTTGATTTGCCATGCATGCCATTGAAGCGCTTTCCCTGTCGAAACGGTTCGGTAACCTCCAGGCATTATCGCAGGTTGATTTTACGGTCAGCGAAGGAGAGACCTTTGGATTTCTCGGCCCGAATGGTGCCGGAAAAACGACTACAATTCGTATCCTGACAGGCATGTCCGCACCGACGGAGGGGACTGCACGCATTTTCGGCAGGGATATTGTTCAGGAATCGCTTGCACGCGGACTGAGGGGGATCGTCCCGGTACATGGAAAATATAGTGGTGTCCGGGGGAGGTCAATGGAGGATGAAAAAAAGGACCGTGTCGGATACAACGCACGAACCATAACCGGGCAACCAGCCCGATAACCTGGTTACATCAATCCCTTCATGCTGGTATCCTTAAGAAGGTAGCGGATAAGCCCCTCTCCGGGGAAATGCTTGTCGCCGTACATGGATTTGATGGAATTGGCAATGACCCGCAGATCGTACTGGCTGGGATAGACTTCCGGTGGTTGTTTATCCAGGTTGAGCAGGGTGTAGACACCCATCATTGCAGAACGTACCGAGTATTCGACCGTAAAGACACAATCCCCGGGTATCTCCACAAACTGTCCCAGGAATGCAAGATTAACACTCCCTGTGGGTACTACATCAGGCCGGTCTCCTTTAACCCGTGGCATGAACTGGCTGGTGATGTATGGCATCATGCAGGGGATAACCATGGAGGTAGCAATGATCTCTTCCGTCTGGTCTCCGGCTCCCAAGTGGTAGAGGAGTTCGCGTAGTAACTCCTCCCCGGTGCAGTCTTCCATCTTCTTCTGAACGCAATCCCCCACGTTATCCGGCAGCAGCCCATAGGCCCACAGGACAAGGGTGTTTTTAGGTTGATTGGTAAAATGGGGCTGCCGGTGACAGGTTACGCTCAGCAGCCACGAGGAATCGACAGCGGTCATGATTCCCCCGGTTACCAGTTTTCCCGAGTAAGGGTCCCTGCCGGTGAGTTTCCTGAGCAGGTCCGCCATTCCGGAATCAGTACAGGTGATGGTGAAGGATTCCCACTTGGTTTTATCAATATCGCCACAGAAGACCTCGGGCCTGCCAAAGGATGGATCTTTTGCTGCGACGGATCTCCAGAGTTCCCAAGCCGCCCCGGGTCCCCGGTTCACCCTTGCCGGTGTATCCATACCACCCAGGGTCGAATTCTCTGTCATCGAACCGCAGGTGAAGAACACCAGGTCGTCTTTGGTCGTCTTTACAATCCCGGTCTTGCCATTCTCTACCAGGTGAATTGCGGTGACGGTCTTCTTACCCGGTGTGATGTCCAGCTCCAGGTCCGTAACCCGGGTGTCCTTCCGGAACGTTACCCCCTGCTCTTCCAGCCATCGTTGCAGGGGCAGGATCATCGATTCATACTGGTTGTAGCGGGAAAATAAAATTCCGCGGAGCCGGGAGAGGCCTGGCAGGTGATGGATGAACCGGTGCATGTAACGTTTCATCTCCACCAGGCTCTGCCAGTTCTCAAAAGCAAACATTGACCGCCAGTAATACCACATATCCGTTGCAAAAAACGAGTCGTCGAAGAATTCTTCGATTTTCATTGCCCCTAGTTCGTCTTCCGTAGCCATGACGAGTTTTTCCAGCTGCCTGATATGGTGACCGTTAAGGCCGAGGGTGTCCCGGTTGATCTTTTCCCCGCACTTGTGCATCAGGCGGCAGGCAGAAACGTTCGGGTCGATCCGGTTCACATCCCGCAAATCCTCTAATACGGTCCGGGAAGGGTCCTGAAGGGTAGGAATATGGCAAAAAAGGTCCCAGCTGCACTCGTAATGCTCCTCCATCTCCCGCCCGCCGCGTGTGAGAAAACCTTTTTGCGCATCTCCGGCTCCATCCATGCTCCCACCGAGAACCTCCAGGTTTTCAAAGACCGTGATATTGTTCCCGTCCATGTGGCCATCATGGATCAGGTAAAATGCGGCAGCAAGGGATCCGATCCCGCCACCAATTAAAAATGCATGTTTATTTTCGATCCCTTCCGGCTTTTTCGCCCTGACATTGTTATAGGTACCCATATTATTACACCACGGTATTGTTGCCTATACGGCATGGCACGTAATAATGAATCACTTTTTACCGGACACAAACATGCACCCTTCGGGACCTTTCAGACATAGCATTTCCCTGCAGGAAAGGGGTGATATGACAGAAAGACCACTACTATCCGGTTTCGAGCCCAGGGCCGGGGCGGTGAGAAGGTTACTGCATGCGAAGACGAGGGCAACGGTATGCCCGCTGATGTGAAGGAGCAGATCTTCAAACGGGGCTATGGGATGAACACCGGGCTTGGTTTAGCCATTATCCGCGATATCTTTACTATCACCGGCATCACCACCCATTGAAACGGCGGGCAGGGGAAGGGTGTACGGTTTGGGATCACGGTGCCGATAGGGACGTCCCGGTAAATCGTTCTTAGGCAACAAATAGGCGGTGCACTGGTGCAGCCAGCGACCAGGATTGCTGCAGCCAGCGCACATACGGTTATTACCAGTATAATTCCTGATGCCCGATCCTTCATAACATCACGCAATTACACTTGTGGTTGGTTTTTTTATCAATCAGATATTTCTGATGGATTTCAAATCCAGGCCGGGATATTGCCAAAACCGAGGTCAGAAAAAGGGGATCATTGGGTGTTGGTGGACTTGAACCACCGCAACTGATGCTGAGAGTAAAAGCCAGTTACTAACTCATTACACCCACGGAGAACCGGGATTGCTCCCGGTCATTGGACTGTTCGTACTTCTTTTATGGCGCTGTGTGGTCTTTGGACTGTGCCGGGCCCTGAAGCCAGGCGTCAACCCTCACACACTCGCTATACCTAGCTGGAACTTTTCAATAATTAAAGATTACAGTTTTGAGCTTACCCATAGCGGAGGCGGACCTGCTCTAAAAATTCCATATCGTTCATGTCGGGCACCTGGTAATCGGAAATAGTGGTACCATATCGGGTTTTGGCCGAATGATCGAGCGCGGTTCTGGAAGATCCGGGGAGGCAGACCCTGAGGTTTCCGTTCATCCCGGGAATTACCTTCGCAGGACGCATCATTTTTCAGTGTATTCTGATTCCCAACTCCCATCAGCCCACATCTTAAGAATATCATAATCACGCATCCGTGTAGCCTTGCTCATAGCCTGTTTTTGACTCAGCATCCTCTTCTGGATGAAATCATATTCACAGACAATTTTTGAATTTCGCAGCAATGTCACACGGATCGGGTGGTGCCGGTACATGACTTTTTTCTTTCCCTTAATATACCATTTAATCCTCTGGAAGGTGAGCCAGTCAAGTTTCATGGCGAGTGTAGAATGGAACATGAATCCTTCGGCGGAATCCAGGTCATAGTCACGTAATGAACAGTACGGGGAGATTGCCCGGGAGAGGAGGTACCTGAATTCTTTTAAGGTTTCGTCAGGGGTAATCGAAACATAAATAACCCTCGTATCGTTAAAAAAACCGTATCCCCCGACCTCGTATTTCGGGATCTTCTCCTGGTTTATACATATCCCCGTGAAATCTTCAACGAGTTTTTCTTCATCCTGGGTTGAAAAAGGCCCGACAAGGGTGATATGCGGGATTACACAGTTGTCCCGGATGTTAAATTTCCCGGATAACTGGTTGCTTAACGTGCTAATCTGGTGCTTCACGGAACCCATCTGGCGGATGTCTATCAGATAGCGAACCATTTTTCACACCACCGTATACATGCCAACCCGATAACCTCAAAGGTAAAATTGCCCGGTTAATCTTCCGGATCAACTACAATCTATTTTTCGGTTTGCATCTTCGATTAGAAATAACCCGGGTTTTTTGGTGAGTAAAATCCGGAATAACAATTAAAAAAATACAATGTGTGCTGGCGTGCATCACTTCACATCCGGTGGCCAGCTCACCACATTCTTACCTAACTGCCTTCATGAACGAATCGAAACCGACCCGCTCGATAGTTGCCCCAAGGCGTTCGGGGGTTGTTCCGTTCTCGCGGAAGAACGAGATAACTTTCCTGGCAAGTCCTATTGCCTGTTCCTCTGATAAACCGCTGGCAATCTCGAAGCCTAGTACCGGCGTCCCTCCACCCTTGCCGCCAACGACTGCCGTATATCCATCATCCGTACCAAAAAACCCGAGGTCTTTCATCCAGGGATCACTGCAACCATTGATACATCCTGAAATCCCCATCTTGAACTTGGCCGGCGCCGGCTTGCCATAAAATTCCTTGTCAAGGGCAAACCCAAGACCGGGACTGTCCTGTTTGGCACGTTTGCAGGAGCGTGTGCCCGGGCACATCTGGATACTACGTATGGTCAGTCCGATCGCTTTTGAGCGGTCGGTGAACTCGGCCCAGGCATTGTCCAGGTCCTCTTCACGGATTCCAATAATAGCAATGCGCTGGGCCCCGGTGAGTTTCACATATTTTGCACCGTATTTCTCCGCTACGTCCGCGATCTTCCGTAACAACGCGGGATCGGCAAAACCACCAGGTATATGAGGTAAGATCGAATAGGTCTCCATATCTCTCTGGATAATTGCCCCTTTTTCAGGTATGTTCCCTTTCGCCATGATTCTTCACCAACTTGGGTAAGTGAACCATTTAGGGCCTTCATTACTTAATGGATTGGATCCCTCGTTTTAGATTGGGGATGGTCCACGAATCCCGTCATGAAAAAACATGAATAAATGGCAATTGACCAATTTAACCCCCGCAGAATAATTTAATTAAAATATCTTTTTAAGATTGGGGGTGTAAGAAAAATTATGAAGGGATTTTTTTATTTGATTTCCATTATATCTATCATTCTGGTATTCACAATTTTTGCTGGTTGCACCAGTTCAAATTCAGGAACAAATAATCCCTCTATCTCTCCATCTGAACCTATACAGAAAAATACCGTTCCTGCTTCGGACGTGGCCCCCCAACCCAGAAACCTGAATCAGCAAAAACAGGGACCTGTCAGTGTAACCATTGATGCCGCCAAAAAGAAGATAAATTCAAAACCGGGAAGTGTTTTCCTGGTACTCAACATTACGGTTAAGAATAAGAACCTGCAAGGGGGATTCGTTTTCACTAATAAATCGATCGTACTCGGCAATCCTGATGACCGTGTACGGGTTGATTTGGAAATGAACTTCCGCCCGGAATTCCAGAAAGACCTGGAGAATCCCATTATCCCACAAACGAAACTTGACTTAAATGATTCTATATCGGGACAGATAATCTTTGGATTACCTGACTCAGAAAATTATAATCTGTTGATAATGGGTAATGATAGAGAAATATTAACCTCTCAACCAATCCATTTCGAAAATCTGACGACAACCGAGAACCCTGTCAGTTTTACGATTAAATCCGCCAAAAAATTCCGGAATTTTACTACGTCCCAACCAGCACCGGGTCATATTATTCTTGTACTCGATGTTTCCATAAAAAATAACGACCTGCCTGAGGGCTTTGTTTATACCGATCCATCAACAAACCTGGTGGATCTTGTGAGCGGGGGTATTTGCCCGCACTCCGTCAATGGCGGAGTAAATATCCGGCAAAATGTGGAAAATCCCATCATCCCCCCGACAATGATTGAAAAAGGTGAAACTGTCAACGGACAGCTAATCTATCTGATAGAAGATTCGTCAGATTACAGGTTGAATCTTGCCGGTGACGATCAAACACTGTTATTATATAAAAACATCCATTTCGAATAACTTTTTGTTAGAAAGTGCAGACACCCCCGACAACTCCATCTCCGGAGTGTAAGATACCGAACAGATTTCCTCCGGTGTCCTGTATGAGCCGCCATAGTATTTCTTTCTCTTAAAACTTAGGATTTCAAGAAAGCCAATAAGTCCCCTGAACCCGGATTATTCTGAATGTATCTTCACTCTCCACCCATCAGTTGACTTTCACCACGAGAAGGGTAATATCGTCTGACTGGGGTGCTTCACCAGTGAACTCCTGTACGTCAAGGAGGATCTTTTTCATAATCTCACCGGCGGGGAGGCCCTGGTTTGCCAGGATAATTGTTTGCAACCGTTCTTCCCCATAGAGTTCCTCTCTCATGTTCGTGGCTTCGGTCACGCCATCCGTAAAGAGCACGATGATATCCCCGGATGCAAGGGAGATGGTCGCTTTTTCATATAGGGAATCTTCCATGAGACCCAGCGCGATGCCGGTCGGCTCAAGTTCGATGATGCGGTCATCATTTGCATGAAGGACCATGGGGGCGTTGTGCCCGGCGTTGACATACGTGAAGGTCTGGTGCGCAAGGTCAAGGACGCCAAAAAATGCGGTAACAAACATGTTTGCCTTCTGTTCGGCGGTAATGATCGCATTGGTGTCCCGGAAAATATCCTCGGGCATTTTGTGCCAGGCTGCATTTACCCGGATGACAACGATCGAGAGCGCCATGAATATCGCAGCAGACAATCCTTTTCCGGAAACGTCGGCAATAATGATGCCAACCTGTTCTTTGTCCCCCCGCATCCTTGTACCCGGGATGATATCATAGAAGTCCCCGCCTACCACTTTTGCGGGAAGACTCATGGCCGCGATATCATACCCCGGCACCAGCTCAATGATCGCGGGAAGGAAGCTCTCCTGGATCTTTGCAGCGACCTGGAGCTCGGCATTCTTCCGTTCCAGGTCTTCACTCTCCTCCTTGATCCTCCTGATCATCAGGTTGATGC